>CANQZU010000028.1 GCA_947628415.1 uncultured Clostridia bacterium
TATATTTTTTAAAAAATACTTGTTTTTTTTTGATATTTGTGTTAAACTTGTTAATAGTCAATTTATTTAAGAAGATTTAGGAGGTGCAAAATTAAAAATGGCCGTATGTGAAATTTGTCAAAAGACAGCTAATCATGGAAATAAACTTAGTATTACTCGTTCTCATATTAGCAAAAGAGCTCCACGTACTTGGAAGCCAAATTTAAGAAAAGTAAAAGCTGATGTTAATGGAGAAATCAAAAAGATATATGTTTGTGCTAAATGTTTAAAAGATGGTAAAGTAAAAAGAGCTTAACGCTCTTTTTTTGTTGATTTTATGAGAATTTTCTAATCTTTTATTCCAAAAATTAATTTCACAAACCCTCTTAAAAATTTTGGTACTTTTTTTACAACTACTGTCATATGTATCTCCCTCCTTTATATTTTTACAAGTAATAATCAACAAGCAAGCCATGCAAATCCAACACCAATAATAGCTACTCCAATAATAAATAGCCAGCCTGTTAAAGGAAGCAATAATACTAATAAAATTCCTAATCCCAAACCAATAAGACAAATTGCTAGAGTTTTTCTAAATAATTTTAACATACTTCTTATTACCTCCTTTATTTTTGTATATTATATTATTTTTTTTTATTATTGGTTCCTTTTTATGTATAATTGACTATTTCTATTTTTTTTTATAAAATACTTATAGGTTAGGTGATAATTATATGAAAAAAGAAGATTCTATTACTTTCATTAAATTATTGAAAGAAACATATCCTGAGGCTACTTGCAGTTTAGACTTTAGTAGTCCATTTGAATTGGTAGTTGCCGTTATGTTATCTGCTCAATGCACAGATGAAAGAGTCAATAAAACAACTCCTCATCTATTTAACCGTTGTAAAACAATTCAAGATTTTATGAATATTGATATACATGAGTTAGAAAAACTAATTCATCCTTGTGGGTTTTATAAAAACAAAGCCAAAAATATAAAATTATGTGCAAAACAGATTATCGAAAACTTTGGCGGTGAAGTTCCACATACTATGCAAGAATTAACTAGTTTAGCTGGTATTGGTAGAAAAAGTGCTAATGTTATTTTACTTGAAGTTTTTGGAATAGCTGAAGGAATTGCCGTAGACACTCATGTCAAAAGAATTTCGAATTTAGTTGGTTTATCAAAACAGAAAGAACCTGAAAAAATTGAACAAGATTTATTAAAGATTTTTCCTAAAGAATATTTAAAAGATATCAATCATATTTTAGTATGGCATGGTAGAAATACTTGTATTGCACGAAATCCTAAATGCAGTATTTGCCCAGTAAATTCATTGTGCAAATTTTATAAAATAAAAAACTAGATAAATTCATTAATTTTTATTGACAAAAAAATAATAAAGTTATATATTTTTACCATACAAATGTAAAAAATTTTTAGGAGGTTTTAATATGTTAAAAAACAAATTCAAAATAATTGCCATTTTAACAATTATGATTTTAGCGCTTACATTTCCAGTTGTAAGAGCAGAAGATGAAGCAGATCATGATGCATCACCAGAAGAAAATATAGAAGCTATTAATGAAGAAGCTTCTAACCCTGAAACTACTCAAGAAGCAGAAGAAGTTTCAGAAGACGCTTATACTAAAGGTGACGTATATTTAACTGGAGATAATATTACAATTGATAATATTATAGACGGAAACTTATTTGTAATAGCTAATCAAGTTACTATTAATTCACAAATTGGTGGAGATGCTTTTATTTGTGCAAACACAGTTACTGTTGATGAATCTGGATATATATTTAGTAACTTGTTTACTACTTCAGAAAATTTAAATATTAAAGGTGTTGTCTATGATTTATATGCACTTTCTCAAAATGTAACCATTACAGGATATGTATATAGAGATGTTCGACTAGCTTCTAATACTGTTAATATTTTGGGAACAGTTGGAAGAAATGCTTTTGTAAATTGTTCAAATTTAAGTCTTTCACAAACCTCTAGTTCTGATGATGAAGAACAAAACGATATTACTTCTCAAGGAGCTATTAATGGTAATTTAAATTACTCAGCAGAAAAAGAAATATCTATTCCAGAAGGTGTTGTTACAGGAGACGTTTCTTTTGAACAGCAATCTGCTTTAAACAATAATACAATATTAGCATATGTGATATCCCTTGTTTCATTTATCGCTACTGTAGTTGTAATTTGGTTATTATGCTTATGGCTTGCACCTAAATTCTTAAAAAATAATGTATCTTTAATTACATCTAAAAAAGTTTTACCAGTAATTGGATTTGGGATTTTGACACCAATTATTGCTATAATATTAGCCACTATATTATTAATTTTGAAATTCACTTCTACTATAGGTATATTATTAATAGCAATTTTACTAATATTAATGTCTATTAGTTCTTCTATTTTTGTAATTACTGTTAATTATGCCATTTGTGGAAAATTAAAAATTCAAAAAAATATTACTACATTAGGAATTTTAATATTATCTTCTCTTGTTTTATGGCTAATTGGTTTAATTCCTTATATAGGATTTATTGTAAAACTTATTACTGTATTGATAGGAATTGGAATTATAGTTTATAATTTAATTTTTAAAGAAAAAGTAAAAACTGACAATAAAATAGAAGATTAATAAAAAATAGAAAAGATTCACAGTACACTGTGAATCTTTTCTATTTTTTTAATTCATCAATAATTACTTTAAAATCATTTGCCATAATAATTGCCGTTCCTGCTACTAAAATATTAGCTCCTGCCTTTTTTACTTCTGGAGCAGTTTTTAAATTAATTCCTCCATCTGCCTCTATGTCAATTTGTATATCTTTTTCATTTATATATTCCTTTAATTTTTTTATTTTATATAACATATCTGTTAATAATGTTTGTCCACCTTTTCCTGGTTCTACTGTCATGATTAAGCACATATGAATATATGGTAAAAATTCGTATACCTCTTCAATTTTTGTATCTGGCTTTATTGATATTCCTACTTTACAATGATTTTTTTTAATATAACTTATTATCTCGTATATTTCTTCTTTACTATTACATGATTCTAAATGAAAAGTTACAATATTAGGTTCTAATACTAAAAAATCGTCGATTGCTGTTTTTACATCTTCTACCATTAAATGCACATCTAACGGCAAATTAGAAATCCTCTTAATATAAGATGCATTCTCTAACATATCTTGATATGTATCCTTTTTCACAAATTTGCCATCCATTACATCAATATGAAAATAATCTGTTTTTGCAATTTCTAATCTAAAATAAGTATCAGATTCTTTTCCTTTTTTAACAGACAAAATTGATGTTGAAATTTCTACCATTTTTTCATTTCCTCCCTTTGTTTTAATTGTTCTTGTATTTTGCAAAATCGTTCGTATCTTGCTTGACTAATTTCCCCTTTCTCTAATGCTTTCTTAATTTCACAGTTTTTTTCTTTTCTATGTTTACATCCAATAAATTCACACTTTGAAATTTTACTTTTAAACTCCTTAAAATAATGGTCTAATTTTTGACTTTCAATCTCTTCTATAGAAAAAGAAGAAAATCCTGGTGTATCAGCAATATAGGTATTAACATCTATTTTATATAAGCAAGTTGCTGTAGTTGTATTTTTCCCTCTTTTATTTTTCTTACTTACTTCTCCCTCTTGTGTTATATTTCTATTGAAAATAGCATTAATTAAAGTAGATTTTCCAACACCAGAGTTACCTGAAAAAGCATTAATATTATTTTTTAGTTTTTTTGTTAATAGTTCTATTCCTTTTCCATTTTTTGCTTCTGTTTTTATAACACAATATCCAATCTTTCCATAAATTTGCTCAATTTCTTGAAATTGATTATTATCATCTAAATCTGTTTTATTTAAGACAATTAGAACTTTAATTCCTAAAAATTCTGCAAAAGCTAGTTGCTTATCTAACATAAGTAAATCTGGTTTTGGATTTTTGCTAGAAATAACTAAAACAATTTGTGTAATATTAGCAAGTTTTGGCCTTTTTATATATACTTTTCTTTCTAATATCTGATTAATAACTGCTTCTTTTTTTTCTTCTTGTGTTATTTCGAAATCTACTAAATCGCCTACAACTGGTAATATTTCATTTTTCTTTAACTTTCCTCTAGCTATAGCTTCATAAATTTCTTCCTCTTGATTTTCAATTTTATATAAATTTGAAATGTTCTGTATTATTCTTCCGTGCATTTTTTCCCCCATTTATATTCAATAATAAACAATTTTAAAAACTGTTTTTGCAAAACAGTTTTTAAAATTATCATAACATTTTTATTCAAAAACGCAAGTTGTTGTTGAATTCATATTAATTTCTTTTGTTCCTTTTAAAATATCATCTACATATACTTTAATCGTAACATTACCTTTTGCACTAAAGCTTGCACTAATATCAGTAGCATTCATTGGTTTTGATTCATTATATATATTATCATTTCCTACCATAATTCTAATCATTGCATTTTCTACTTTTTCATTACCATTTTCATCTTTTTGTGGTACATACTTTAATAATGATTTCAAATTCACTCTTACTGTTCCCTGTTTCATCTGTGAGATTTTATTTACTGTAATGGTAACTGTTGTTCCTTCATCCACTACTTTTCCAGATTCTACACTCTGTTTCAATACTATACCATTATCTCTTGTAGAATCTTCTTCATAAGCAATACTTACTTTTAATCCTAAATCTTCTAATTCTTTTTTAGCATTTGCTTCTAATTTTCCAATTACACTATTTACTGTAACTTGTTTAATTCCTGTTCCTGTACTTACATGTATTTTAACAGTATCTCCTGCAAAAGCTTCTGTATCTGGTTCAATTTCTTGACTAATTACATATCCTTCTTTTACTGTTTTACTTGTATCTTCTACTACTTCTGCTTTTAATTTTGCTTCTTCTATCAAAGTAATTGCTTCTTGTTTTTCTTTTCCTTTTACATTTGGTACTATTACTTTTTCTTGTCCTTTACTTACTATAACTTTTACCGTACTTCCCTGTTTTACTTTATTAAATCTTTCCATATAAATAGGATCTTGAGAAATAATATGTCCCTCTTCTATATCTTTATTATATTCTTCTTTTTGTATTTCAAATACTAATTTAGCTTCTTCTATTTTGGCTTGTGCTTCTTCTTTAGATAGTCCTACTACATTTGGCATTTCTACTTCAGGTGGGTTTGTTATATTCAATATACCAAGTGTTCCTCCTAAACTAATTATGAATAATAAAATTAGGCCTATTATAATGCTAAATACTTTATGATTTGTAATAAATTGTTTGATTTTTCCTTCTTCTTTTTTTCCACTTTTACCTCTACTTTTTTGTGTATGTGGCATATTACTATACATATCTGTATTAATTTTTTGTGTTCTTGCGGTATTATCATATTCTATTTCTTCTACGAAATCTCCCTCTGGATCTTTTAAAGCTTTTCTTAAGTCTACTAACATTTCTGTTGCAGATTGATATCTTAAGGTTACATCTTTTTGTAAAGCTTTCATAATAATCTTATTGATAGCAATTGGTAAATTAGGATTAACTTCAATTGGTTCTTCAGGCTCTTCTTGCATATGTTTTAAAGCTACAGATACTGGTGTATCTGCATCAAATGGCACTTTCCCTGTTACCATTTCATACATTACTACTCCTAATGAATATAAATCTGATTTTGCATCTGTAAATCCTCCTCTAGCATGTTCTGGTGAAAAATAGTGAACAGATCCAATTGTTGTTCCAAAAGCTGTAATCGTCGAATTTGAAACTGCTTTAGCAATTCCAAAATCTGTTACTTTAGCAATTCCATCTTCTGTAATAATAATGTTATGTGGTTTTATATCCCTATGTATTACATTATTTCTATGGGCTGTCTCTAAAGCAGAAGCTATTTGAATTGCTACATTAATAGACCATTTCCATGGTAGTGGTCCCCTTTCTTCTATAATGATTTCTTTTAAAGTTTTTCCTTGTATTAATTCCATAACAATATAATATAGGTTTCCTTCTACTCCTACATCATAAATAGAAACAATATTAGGATGCGTTAATCTTGCTGCTGATTGGGCTTCTGCCTCAAATCTCTTAATAAACTCCTCATCTGTTGTAAATTCATCCCTTAATATCTTAACAGCTACATTTCTTTTTAGAATTTTATCGGTAGCTTTATAAACTGTAGACATTCCACCATTTCCTATTTTTTCAATCATTTCATATCGATTTCCTAATAGTTTTCCTTCTAAATTCATATTTATCTCCCCTGTTTATATATTTTTTATAACGACAACTGTTATGTTGTCATATCCCCCATTTTTATTTGCTAATTCTATTAGTTCTTTTGGTGCTTTTTCAATATCTTTTTTAGCTGCCTTGCCTATGTCATCTTGTGATACCATATTAGTTAATCCATCTGATCCCATTACAATAATATCATCTTTTAAAAATCCTTTTACCATGACATCAGGCTCTACAAAAGCGTTGCATCCTAGTGCTTTCATTAACATGTTTTTTTGTGGATGATGTGTAGCTTCTTCTTGTGTAATTGTTCCATCTTTAACTAATTTTTGAACATAACTATGATCTTGTGTTAATTTTCTAATAAATTCTTTACGAATTCGATAAATTCTACTATCACCTATGTGTCCAATAAATGCCTTGTTATTATAAATTAAACATATTTCTAGAGTAGTTCCCATTCCTTCTAATTCTTTACTCTCTTTTGATTTTTCATATACTACCATATTAGCATATTCCATGCTACTACCTATTAATTGAAGAATACTATCTCTATCTTTTTCTATTTGTTTAAAATTATTTTCAATATAACTTTTGGCTGTTTGAATAGCTAATGTGCTTGCTATTTCTCCTCCATTGTATCCACCCATACCGTCTGCTAACATATATAGTTGTACTTCATCTAATGAATCAGATATATAATAAGAATCTTGATTAATCTCTCTTACTCTACCTATGTCTGATTTTGCATAAGCCTTTATCATTTTCTCACCTCTTTTTTCTTATGCTTGTTTATTTTTGTACTTACAAGTTTCCTATTTATCTTATATCATAAGTTTATGTTTTTTGCAATTCTTTTATTAATTTTATTTTATGATTTTACATTCATCTTCTTATTTGTTTTATTTTATTTTTATTGACTATTTACAAGATTGCTTATATAATAGTTATATCAATTATTAGGAGATTTTACTATGGAAGAAACTTATTTAGAAAAATTAGAATTTTATAAAATTTTAAAAATTTTAACTAATTTTTGTTATACAAATCAAGGAAAGCAATTGGTATATAATTTAAGACCAAACTATAATAGAATAGAAGTAGAAAAACTACTAAATGAAACACGGAGAAGCTATAAATATCATTTTTCGAAATTCTTCTCCTTCTTTTTATGATATTCTTGATATTACTATTTCACTTAAAAATATAGAAAGTAATCTGACTTTATCTGTTAAATCACTTTTAAATTTAGCAAAAATCTTTCAGTTATCGAAAGAATTGAGAGATTACTTTTATAAAGACTTTTTAGACCCATTTGAATATCCTATTTTGTCTGATTTATTTTCTCAATTATATACTAATAAAGGAATTTGTGATAAAGTTTTTTCTTGTATTTTGGATGAAACTACATTAGCTGATAACGCTTCTAAAAACTTACAATCTATCCGAAAACAAAAACGAAATTTAGAACAAGACATAAAAAATAAATTAAATGATTTTATTCATTCTTCCTCTTATTCTAAATACATCCAAGAACCTATTGTTACTATTCGAAATGATCGATTTGTCATTCCTATTAAAGAATCGTATAAATCTAAAATTAAAGGATTTGTTCATGATATTTCTAATGCTGGCTCTACTGTATTTATAGAACCTATTACAATCTTTGATATGAATAATGAACTTAATCAATTAAAAATATTAGAAGAATTAGAAATTGAAAAAATTTTACAAGAATTAACACAATTATTTTATCCCTATATAGAAAATTTGAAAAATGATTATGAATTGATTGGAAAATTAGACTTTATTTTTGCCAAAGCAAAATATGCTAAATCAATCCATGCTTTCATTCCTCAAATTAATACTTCAATGGAAATTCATCTTATAGAAGCTAGACATCCTTTAATCGATCCAGACAAAGTAGTTCCAATTTCATTAGATTTAGGAAAAGATTTTTCATGTTTATTAATTACTGGTCCTAATACAGGTGGAAAAACTGTCACTCTAAAAACAGTTGGACTTTTAACTTTTATGGCTTGTAGTGGATTGGCTATTCCCTGTAAAGAACAATCTAGTATTTATGTATTTGATTCTATTTTTACTGACATAGGAGATAATCAAAGCATTCAAGAATCTTTGAGTACTTTTTCTTCTCACATGTTAAATGTTATAAAAATTGTTGAAAATGCTACATCTAATTCTTTGGTTTTAGTAGATGAATTAGGTTCTGGTACAGATCCTTTAGAAGGAGCCAATCTTGCTATTAGTATTTTAGAATATTTGAAAAATTTAGGTTGCTTAGTTATTGCCACTACTCACTACCAAGAATTAAAACAATATAGTTTAGTATCCAATGGTTTTAAAAATGCTTCTGTTGAATTTGATTTATCCACTCTAAGCCCCACATATCGATTATTAATTGGTATTCCTGGTAAAAGTAATGCTTTTGAAATTAGTGAAAAATTAGGATTGAAAAAAGAAATAATTGAAAAAGCGAAATCATTTATGACTCATGAACAAATTAACTTTGAAGAACTTTTAAAAAATATTTATGATAATAAATCTATATTAGACAAAGAAAAATTAGAACTAGAAAAAGAATTACAACATGTATCAGAACTTCGAAAATCCTTGGAAGAACAAGAAAAAGCTATTAAAGAACAATCAGAAAATCTAATACATGATTCTAAAATAAAAGCCAAAAATATTTTGTTAGATGCCAAAGAAGAAGCAAATGATTTAATAAAAAAAATGAATCAGACATCTGATATAAAAGAATTAAATCAATTAAGAAATCAATTGAATAAGGAAATAAAAGAAATTTATTTTGAAAAAGAAAACTTTTCATCTGTAGATCAAAACGAAGTATTAAAACCAGAAGATATTTTCCCAAATATGCCTGTATTTATTACTAATTTAGGGCAAAATGGAATTGTCATTTCACAAATATCAAAATCTAATGAAGTGCAAGTACAAATTGGTAATATAAAGACATATGTTAATATTAAATATTTACAAAAAATAAAAGATTTTAAACTTAATCCAAAAGTTTCTTCTTCCTATTCTAATATTTTAAAATCTAAAAATATTCATACAGAAATTAATGTCATTGGTCTTAATGTAGAAGAAGCTACTTTTGTAGTAGATAAATTTTTAGATGATTGTAGTTTGGCTAAACTTTCAACCGTTAGGATCGTCCATGGAAAAGGTACTGGTAAATTAAGAGAAGGTATTCATAAATTTTTAAAAAATCATCCTCATGTAAAATCATTCCGTATCGGTACTTATGGAGAAGGTGAAATGGGAGTTACTATCGTAGAATTAAAATAATTTATAATTAAAAGTCTATTGGTATTTTATCAATAGGCTTTTAAAATTACATTAAAAAATTTTTAAATATATTTTTCAATTACAACTACCGTTCTGCCACTTCTAGTAGTTCCTTCTATTTTTTTTATAATAAATCTTCCTTTCCCTCGAATCGTAATAATATCATTTAACTTCACTTGTTTAGAAACTTTCATTTCATTTTGTCCGATTAATAAAAACTCTTTCTTGGTTTATGATTTGTACTGCTTTATTTCTTGATGTATTTGCTAAATCTGAAACAAAATTATCTAATCTAAAAGAAGGAACAATAATTTTGATTTCTTCTACTTTTATTTCTCTTTTCTTTAAATTCTCTATCTCATTTATTTCTATATTACTATTTTGAAATCTTGTTAAAGAAGGTAACTGCTCCTTTAAAATATTACTAAAGTCATCTAGTGTAATAATATCAGCTCCTTCTTCATAAGTAATAATATCGCCTACTTTTTCCCTTTTTAGTCCTAGTTTTACGATTCCTCCCAAATAATTTCGATGAGTATACTTTCCTTTTTCTTGATCTGGTAAATTTATCCTAACTATCTTTAGTATTTTCTGAAAATTCTTTTCTAACATTTTAATATCATATTTTTCTGGATAGATAAATAATATCTTTCTCTCCGCTCCTTCATATCCACCATATAATTGATAATTTAAAAATGATATTTTTCTTAAAAAATTTTCTACTAAAGATACTTGATACATATCCAAAAAATCAGTATATTCTATTTTATCTTTAGTTTTAGAAAATTCAATTTTATCTAATACTTGTGACAAACACATTCTGTCTTCTTGTTTTTTATAATACTTTAATATCTGCCTTTCCATATTCGATTCCTTTCTTGTTTTGGTCTTTCAAAATGGTTTCTATATCTAACTTATATAATTTTTCTAATTCTTCTACTTTTCCATGACCGAATATATTCATCTGGATAAGCATAACTTTTTATTTCCACAGATTTCAGTTTTTCTTGTAAAATAATTTCTTGTACAGCTGTTGATAATCCATTTACAATAGTACCATCCTCGATTGTTATCACATTTTTTGTTTTTTCTATTGATTTTTTTATTGTTTCTTTGTCAATTGGTTTTAAAAATCTAGCATTAATTACTTCTACCGATACTCCTTTTTGTTCATTTTCTATACTTTGTGCTATTTTGCATGCTTTTGCTACTTGATTTCCAATAGCAATAATTGTTAAATTTTTTCCTTCTTTCAAGACTTCTGCTTTGCCTAATTGTAATTTTTCTTGCTTTTGTATTTTATATTCATCTTCTCCGCCTCTTGGATATCTAATTACAACTGGTTTATTTAAATTGACAGAAAAATCTAACATTTCTTCTAATTCTCTAAAATTTTTAGGTGCCATGATTGTAAGATTTGGAATCAATCTAAAAAAAGATAAATCCAACGTTCCTTGATGGGTTTCACCGATCTGCTCCTACTACTCCTGCTCTATCTACACACATGATAACAGGTAAATTTTGCATGGCTACATCATGAATTACTTGATCATACGCTCTTTGATAAAATGAAGCATAAATAGGAACTACTGGAATAATTCCTTCTTTAGCCATACCTGCAGCTAATCCAATGGCATGTTGCTCTGCAATTCCTATATCAAAAAATCTTTCTGGAAATTGTTTGCTAAAATCAGTCAATCCTGTTCCATCTTTCATGGAAGCTGTAATTGCAACTATTTTATCGTTATTTTTTGCTAATTGAACTAATTTATCTCCTAAAATTTTAGAATAATCTTTCTTCTTTTGGTTTTTACTTTTTCCTGTTTTTATATCGAAAGGTCCTGTTGCATGGAATCTATCTGGGTTATCTTCTGCTATTTTGTATCCTTTGCCTTTTTTGGTTATAACATGAATAAGAACGGGTCCTTCTAATTCTTTACTGATTTTAAACATTCTTTCTAATTCTTCTATATCATGTCCATCTACTGGTCCTAAATATCTAAATCCAATATCTTCGAAAAACATCTTAGGTATTACTAATTGTTTAATACTTCTTTTTATTCTTTGAACTATTTTTACAATTTGTTTACCGAATAGCTGGTATTTTTAAAATTAATTTTTTTACAGCATCACTAGAATGATTATAAGACTTTTTAGCTCGTAACTTACTAAGTAGCATACTAATGCCACCAATATTTTTAGAAATACTCATTTCATTATCATTTAAAATAACAGTCATTCTAGTTTTACTCCAACCGGCATCATTTAAAGCCTCTAAAGCCATACCTCCTGTTAAAGCACCATCTCCTATTACAGCAAGTACTGAATTTTTTTCTCCTTTTATATCTCTTGCTCTTGCCATACCTAAAGCAGCAGAAATAGAAGTACTACTATGTCCTGTGTTAAAGCAATCAGTAGGAGATTCCTTTGTTTTAGGAAAACCTGCTATACCATTTAATTGTCTTAAGGTCTTTAATGCATCTTTTCTCCCTGTTAAAATTTTATGTACATATGTTTGATGTCCTACATCCCAAACAATTTTGTCTTCTGGTAAATTAAATACGCTATGTAAAGCAATTGTTAATTCTACCACACCCAAATTAGAAGCCAAATGTCCTCCATTTTTTGACACAATTTGCAATAGATATTGTCTAATTTCTTCGGCTAATTGTTTCTTTTCTTCTATATTTAATTTCTTCACATCACCAGTTTGATTGATTTGTTCTAACATTTTTTATCACCTATCATTTTTAAGTATTCTTATTATATCATGTTTTTTCCTTTTTGCAACCTTGCTAACTAAAAAGAAAAGGAAGATGGGATTAATCCCCATCTTCCTTTTCCTGTAAGGATGTCATCATGATATCTTTGACAACCTCTAGGACGCCTACAATCGCTGTAATTAAAGCAGCTGTTGCAGAGAGCGCTTTAAGAATCCGTTCGATTTTGACCATAATTGCTCTCCTCCTTACATGATTTGTCTTATCTATTATAGCACATTATTTATATAATTTCAATTCTTTCGTCCTTAACACCTATTTTTGCTAATTTATTTTTCTTTAAATTTCCTTCTAAAATTTCTTCTGCAAGCCTATCTTCTAATATATTTTGAATTGTTCTTCGAAGTGGTCTTGCACCAAAGTTTTTATCAATTCCTTTACTTGCAATCAAATCTTTTACTTCTGGTTCTAATTCAATTTTTATTTTTTGTACAGATAATCTATTAACTACTTCTTTTAGCATAATATCAATAATTTGACTAATTTCTTCATCTGTTAATTTATGAAATACTATAATTTCATCAATACGATTTATAAACTCTGGTCTTAATTCTCTTTTTAATGCCTCCATTACTTCTTTTTTAGTATCTTCATATTCTCTCTTACTGTTTTCTTCACTATCTTTTTGTTGACTAAATCCTAATGATTTTTTATCAGTTATTAATCTTGCGCCAATATTAGAAGTCATAATAATTACAGTATTTTTAAAGTTTACCGTTCTTCCTTGGCTGTCAGTTAATCGTCCATCTTCTAATATCTGAAGTAACATGTTCATGACATCTGGATGCGCTTTTTCGATTTCATCAAATAAAATAACGGAATATGGTTTTCTTCTTATCTTTTCTGTTAATTGACCTCCTTCATCAAATCCTACATATCCTGGAGGTGAACCAATTAATTTTGATACCGAATGTGGTTCCATAAATTCAGACATATCCACTCTAATCATAGCATTTTCATCTCCAAATAGAGCCTCTGCCAATGCTTTTGATAATTCTGTTTTTCCCACACCTGTTGGTCCTAGAAATAGGAAAGAACCAATTGGTCTTTTTGGATCTTTTAATCCTACTCTTCCTCTACGAATAGCTTTAGCAACTGCTTCTACTGCTTCATTTTGTCCAATAACTCTTTCATGAAGATTTTTTTCAAGCTTTTTTAATCTAATATTTTCATCTTCGGTTATTTTATTCGCAGGTATTCCTGTCCAATTACTAATAACTTCTGCAATATTTTCTTCTGTTATATTAGTTACTTCTTTGGTATTCTTATTTTTCCATTTTTTCTGTTCTTTTTCGTACATTTCTTTTAATTCTTTTTCTTTGTCTCTTAAAGATGCTGCCTTTTCAAATTTTTGCATGCGAACTGCTTCTTCTTTATCTTTTTTTGTCTCTTCTATTTTTTCTTCCAATTCTTTTAATTGATCAGGCTCTGTATAAGTTCTTAATTTAGCACGTGAAGCCGCTTCATCAATTAGGTCAATTGCTTTATCTGGCAAAAATCTATCATTTATATAACGAACTGACATGCTTACAGCTGATTCTATTGCTTCGTCAGTAATTTTTACACCATGATGTGCTTCATATTTATCACGAATTCCCTTTAATATTTTTACCGTGTCTTTTTCACTCGGTTCATTTACTGTAACAGGACTAAATCTTCTTTCCAAAGCAGCATCTTTTTCAATAAATTTTCTATATTCATTTAAGGTCGTTGCTCCTACTAATTGAATTTCTCCTCTAGCCAACATTGGTTTTAAGATATTAGCCGCATCAATTGCTCCTTCTGCTGCTCCTGCTCCAACAATAGTATGCAATTCATCAATAAATAAAATAATATCTCCTGCTTTTTTTACTTCTGCTAAAGCTTTTTTTATTCTTTCTTCAAAATCTCCTCTGTATTTAGCACCTGCTACCATACCAGAAATATCCATACTAACAACTCTTTTGTCTTTTAAAATTTCTGGTACATCTCCTGCTACTATTTTTTGTGCTAATCCTTCTACTACTGCTGTTTTACCAACTCCTGGTTCTCCAATTAAACAAGGATTATTTTTGGTTCTTCTAGATAAAATTTGAATTACTCTTTCAATTTCTTCTTTTCTTCCTATAATAGGGTCTAATTTTCCTTCTTCAGCTTTTTTTGTTAAATCTTCACCAAATTGATTTAAAGTGGTTGTTTGATTATAGCTTCCTTTTTTTCTCTCTGTTTTTCCACTTCTTTCTTCTCCTTGTAAATCCTCTCCCTCGTTGATTACTTTAATAATCTCATTATAAAGTTTTGGAATATTAACATTTAATTCCAACAAAATTCTCGCTGCAATACAATCTCCTTCTCTTAAAATACCAATTAAAATATGCTCTGTTCCAATATAATTATACCCTAATTTTCTTGCTTCAATAAAAGCATTCTCAATTACTCTTTTGGTTCTTGGTGTAAATCCTAAAGTCTCTGTAATTGGTTCTTCTTGTCCAATTAGTTCTACCATTTTATCAATTACACTATCTGGTGTAACTTCTTGATTTTCTAGCACTTTTGAAGCAACTCCGCTTCCTTCTTTGCTTAATCCATATAAAATATGCTCGGTTCCAATATAACTATGCCCTAATTCAATAGCTGCTTCATTGGCTAATTCGATTGCTTTTTGAGCTCGATTAGTAAATTTATAAGTCATATAAAACACTCCTTTCTTTGTTTTTTTAACCTATTTTTCTTTCATAATACTTTGAATTACTTCTGCCCTTTTGATATCTCTTTCTATTGGTTCATATTGCTCTCCTACATATTTTTGTAAGTTAGCAGGTTTTGTATAAAGATATAATTTTTGTACTTTTAAATCAGTCAATTCCTTTAAAATTCCTAGATCAGTTCCTAATTTTATATTTGAAAGTAATTGTCTAGTTTCTTCAGAAGAAATCTTTTTACAATTACTTAAAATACCATAGCTTCTATAAATTAAATCTTCTAATCCAATATCATCTTTAGCTAAAATTTTTCTAGCTTGTCTTTCTTGTTTAATAATTTTATCTACGATAATTTGTAAATTTTCTATAATTTCTTTTTCTGTTATACCAAGAGTTTGTTGATTTGAAATTTGATACATATCGCCTGTACTTTCTGTATTTTCTCCGTATACTCCTCTAATATTAATTCCAAAATTTCGAATAGCATCTAATACTTTTTTCGTATTTTTTGTTTTAGAAAGTGCTGGTAAATGTACCATAACAGATGCTCTTAAGGCTGTTCCTACTTTATTTGGGCATGCAGTTAAATAACCATATTTTTTACTAATACTATATCCTAATTGTTCTCCTATTTTCTCATCTATTTCAATTGCTAAATTTAATGTATTTTCTAAATCTAATCCACAGTTAAATACTTGTAATTCTAAATGATCTTCGTTACCAACCATAATACAAATATTTTCTTCATCATTTATTAGAATACTACCAGTTTCATTTTTATATAAAACAAAATCTGGACTAATTAAGTTTTTTTCTACTAAGCTCATTTTTGTAATATCATCCATGTCTTTTAATTGCAAAAATTTTAAATCATATCCAATCTGATATAAATGATCTTTTATTTTTGTATTTAAAGCTTCTATTTCTTCTTTTTTTGTTAAATGAAATGGAAGTCCTTGTAAATTTCTGGCTAGTCTTATTCTTGTACTCTTAACAACATCTGAATTTTGATTACTTTGTAAATACCAATTCATAACGATATCCCCCTTTATGAGTTTTTCTTAATTTCATCTCTTATTTTAGCAGCATCTTCATATCTCTCTTCTTTAATAGCTTGTTTCAATTCTTCTTGTAATTTTTCTAATTTACTTTCTTTTTCATCTTTTTGCTTTGAATCTTCTTTTTCCTCTTTTTGATTATGCATTTTTTGATCAATTTTCTGATCAATTATTTTTCCAATTCTACCAACATGACGATTAGCTCCTTGCATCTTTTTTAAAATTGGATCTAATTTTTCTTCAAATACGTGATAACAATTTCCACAACCTAATTGTCCGGCTATTTACAATATCTTCAAATGTATAACCACATTGATCACATTTTAATTGTTTTGCTTCACTCCATAATGGCATAAGTTCTGGAGTTGCAAAATCTTCCATAAATTCTCCAAAGAAACTAGAAAAATCGATTGGCATATTAAAATCCATATTGCTAATTCCTAATTTTTGGCTACATTCTTCACATAAATTTAATTCTCTTTTTCTTCCGTTAATATTTTCTGAATATCTTACATTGGCTTCTCTTTTTCCACAATTATCACACAACATTTTTATTTCCTCCTTTTTATTCTAAATTAAGCAACATATTCTTTAATATTCTTGCTCTTACTTGATCTTTTATGTCTTTTTCTAATTGCAATACATTATCACTGGTGGCCACTTTTAGCAATTTTGCCTCATTTGGCTTTATTATATCATAGGTTAGAAAATCACTAATTAAAACATCTACTTCGTTGGAAGTTATTTCTGTTCCTATATTATTTATAATATGCATTATATAATCTGATTTTGTATTATTAACTTTTTTTATAAGAATATGACCTCCTCCACCCCTTCTACTTTCTACATAATAGCCTTGTGATGGTTTAAATCTTGTTGCTATAACATAATTAATTTGAGACGGTACACAATTGAATTGTTCTGCAAGTTCATTTCTTTGTATTTCAATAGAATCTGAATCATCAAATAATTCTTTAATAAATTCTTCTATAATATCTGACATTCTCACTGTTTTCATCTCCTTTTTTTTTATATTTCTATTGACTTTGACTTTCTTTGACCTACAATATAATTATACTAGCTTTATATATTTTTTCAAGGTCTTTTTTTGACCTTCTCTGACTTTTTTTTGCTTTTTTAATTCTAATTTATTGTTTTTTCACTTTTTTTCTTCATTTTTTGTTATATTTTCTAATTTTTCTGCTTTTTCTTTTTGCTCTGGTAAAGATACCCATGCAAAATAAGAAGAAATAAATTCCCCATATTTTGTCGCATCTTCACCTATTTCTGAAACAGCAAATTCTACTTTTTTTTCTTTTTTAGTTTTATTGTCCATAAAAAATGCACACTCTCTCTTTCTTTTTTATTGTGTGCATTTTTTAAAATTTTATTCATTATTTTTTATTCTAAATTTGCTTCAATTTTTAAAAGTCGATTATATTTTGCCACTCGATCCATTCTGCAAGGAGCACCTGTCTTTATTTGTCCACTATTAACTCCTACTGCAATATCAGCAATCGTTGTATCATCTGTCTCTCCAGAGCGATGTGAAATAACAGTTTTATATCCATTACTTTTAGCAATATGAATTGTATCTAATGTTTCTGTTAATGTACCTATTTGATTTGGTTTTATTAGAATAGAATTTGCAACTTTTTTTTCAATTCCATTTCTTAATCGTTTTGGATTGGTTACAAATAAATCATCTCCTACTAATTGTATTTTATCTCCTATTCGATTGGTTAATTCTTTCCAGCCTTCCCAATCTTCTTCTGCTAATGCATCCTCAACAGAAATGATTGGGTATTTTTCACATAAATTTATTACATATTCAATCATTTCACTTTTTGTTTTTAATTGTTTCGTTTTCCAAAAATAGTAGCCTTGTTCTCCTATTTTTTGTGCTTCTTCATACATTTCAGTACTTGCAATATCTAGTGCTAGCATAATATCCTTTTTAGGTTCATAACCTGCTTTTCTTATAGCTTCTATTATAAGATCTAATGCTTGTTCTTCTGTTTCTAAATTAGGCGCAAATCCCCCTTCATCTCCTACTCCTACGCTATATCCTTTTTCTTTTAAAACTTTTTTTAACGTATGATAAACTTCCACTCCTCTTTTTAGTCTTTCTTGAAATGTAATCTCTCCTATTGGCATAATCATAAATTCTTGAATACTAATATTATTATCTGAATGTTTTCCTCCATTTAAAATATTCATCATAGGAATTGGTAACTCTCTAGCTCCGAATTCCTCCAATATATTCATATAATTCCATATCTAAAGATTCTGCTGCAGCTTTTGCAACAGCTAAAGATACACCCAATATGCTGTTAGCTCCTAAATTAGATTTGTTAGGTGTGTCATCTAAATTTACCAATTCTTGATCTATTTTTCTTTGCTCATATACATTCATTCCAATTATTTTTTTAGCAATTTTTTTATTTACATTCTCAACTGCTTTTTTTACACCTTTTCCAAAATATCTAGATTTATCTCCATCCCTCAATTCTACAGCTTCAAAACTTCCTGTTGATGCTCCAGATGGTACTGATGCTATTCCTCTAAATCCCCCTTCTAATACTACTTCTACTTGTATGGTAGGATTACCTCTTGAATCTAAAATTTCTAAAGCATTCACCTCTAAAATTTCTAAAAACTCTTTCATGTATCTATTCCTTCCTTTCCTTATTTTATTTTATCCATTTTTTTCTAGTTTATGCAGGAAAAGGAATAATGAACTATAGTTATAAAAG
>CANQZU010000029.1 GCA_947628415.1 uncultured Clostridia bacterium
ACCGCTTAGGTTTATTCTCTAAAGGATTTTATTGTTTACTTTTCAATGTACTTTTTCGTTCCTATTTTAGCGGAACGAATTTTATTATACGATAGTTTTTTTTTTTTGTCAACACTTTTTCGAAATTTTTTTTCTTTTTTTATTAGTAACTTTTTCCAATGTTACTTTAAACTAAAATCAACTTAAAATAAAAGTTAATTTTTGATTAAAATTATGAGTGTTCACTTATTATTTGTAATACTTTTAACACATCATCTACTGCAATTCTAGTATTGGTAATTTCATTTACCTCTTGAAAAATTACATTTACTACTCTATCCCATATTATTTTAAAATTTTCATCTTCTAAATTATTTAAATTAATCGCATTTTTTTCATTAAATTGAATTTCATTTTTTAAATTATTTACTAAATTTATGTTTTGCTGACAAGTCATTTCTATTTGATTAGAATTATCTTCGTAAGTTATAGTAATATCTTTATTAGTTTTTCTATTGTCTTCTAATAATTTTTCTTTCATAGAAAAAGAATACACTTTTTTTACTGGTTCCTTACCATCTTCAAAAGTACAATCCGTTGTTTCTGGTGTTTTCTCATACAAAAATTTTTTTCCATTTTTTAAGTCTTGAAATGATAATTGAAGATATTCTTTGTATCTTAATATTTCTAAACTAATTTCATTATTTGAATTTTGAACCGCAGTTTTTATCCATTCTCCTTCCTTTTCATATAATGTTATTTTTATTTCTTCTTGCTCTTTATCATTTTTGTCTATACTTTTTATTTGATAATCTATCCATTTAATAAATTCTTCTTTTAGTTTGAAAGGTTCTTGTGAGGTTAGATTTTGATATTCTTGTAATAGCATTTGGAAAAAATCAATTTTAGATAATATTACCTCATCATTTTTTAATTCTTCTAATAATTTTTTATTTATATCCTTCCATTGTTGTTTTTTTAACATTAAAGTATAGGCATTAACTTTTATTTGATCTTCATTGATTCCGAATAGTCTGATTCATTTCTTTAGAAAAGTCATCCTCATCAATATAATTATAAAATACATTTAAATATTTTTCTATTAGACTTTTCTTTTCCTGTTCTGAAAATGTTGCAATATTTTCTAAATTATCTGGAAAGTTAGAAAGTTCCTCTTCCGAATAGCCTAATTTTTGAAAAATTTCTTTTAAATTTCCATTTTCAACTAATAAATACTGTTGAAATAAATCTGAAAATCTAATACCATACTCATTTCCTTTTTGTATCATTTCTATTGTTTCAATTTTTTCATCTTTATTTAATAAATGTACCATTTGATACTGATATTGATTAGAATTATCTACTTGCCCCTCTATTTCAATTTTTAATGAATTTACTGCATTTTGTGTACTTTCTATACTAGTTTGCTTGTTTTCAATATAATTTATTTTTATTTTTGTTTCTGACTCGTATGGATTATTTCTTATCATTTGATTATATTGGCTATTTTTAATACCTTCATAAAAATTTTGAACATTTTCTATACTTTTTCCAAAGTATTTAGTAAACAAAGTTTTTTCAGATTTAAAACTATCTGTTGTTTTATACAAGATTATAAATACACATGCAAGTATTATAATTATTAATACAGAAAAAAGAGCCAATATTATTCTTCTCTTATTTCTTGTCATGTTTGTTTTTCCTCCTATATTTAATTGCTATTATTTACTTTTTTCATTTTTTGCTGAACTGTTTCATATAAAATAATACCTGCTGAAACAGATGCATTTAAAGAAGTAATCTTTCCTTTCATAGGAATTTTTATTAGAAAATCACAATTTTTCTTTACTTTTTGACCTATTCCATTTCCTTCGTTTCCTATTACAATTCCAATGGCTCCTGTTAAATCTTGTTCATAATAAAAATCTTTTGCATTTATATCTGTCCCACATATCCAAATTCCTTCCTTTTTTAGGCGTTCTATTGTTTCTGCAATATTGGTTACTCTTGCTATTTTCATGTATTGTACCGCACCACATGATACTTTTTGTACAGTACTATTAACGACAGCAGCTCTTCTTTTTGGAATAATAATTCCATGTACTCCTGCTGTTTCAGCAGTTCTAATTATAGAGCCTAAATTATGAGGATCCTCAATACCATCTAAAATAAGGATAAATGGATCTTCTTGCCTTTTTTTAGCTTCTTGCAATATATCTTCCAATTCACAATATTCAAATGGTGGAACCATTGCAATAACTCCTTGATAATTTTGAGTTTGTGCCATTTCCTCCATTTGTTTTTTTTCTTTTTGAATAACAATAATTTTATGTTCTTTTGCTAAACTTATTATTTTATTGATAGAGCCATGTTTTTCTCCTTTTGTAACAAATATTTTATTGATATCTTTTCCACTTTCTAATCGTTCTAGAACGCTATTTCTTCCTTCTATTTGATCTTCATAATTTTTTGGTTCTTTATCTTTCATTTTTTTCATCCTTTACATATTTTTATTCATCATCTAGTTTTAATACTGATAAAAAAGCTTCTTGTGGTATTTCCACATTTCCAATTTCACGCATCTTTTTCTTTCCTCTTTTTTGTTTCTCTAGTAGTTTTTTCTTTCGAGTAATGTCCCCTCCATAGCATTTAGCTAAAACATCTTTTCTGAGAGCAGATATAGTCTCTCTTGCAATAATTTGTCCTCCAACTGCGGCTTGAATTGGAATTTTAAATAATTTTCTTGGTATAACCGCCTTTAATTTTTCTACCATTTTCTTTCCTCTATCATAAGCACTGTCTTTATGAACAATAAAGCTCAAAGCATCGACTGGTTCTCCATTAATATGAATGTCTAATTTGACTAAATTTGATTTTCGATATTCTTTAAATTCATAGTCAAGAGAAGCATAACCTTTAGTTTTTGATTTTAAATTATCGAAAAAATCATAAATAATTTCATTTAACGGCATTTCATATACCAAGGTCACCCTATTTGCATCTAAATATTTCATATCAATATAAATTCCACGTCTTCTTTGACATAACTCCATAATATTACCTACATATTCTTTTGGCGTTAAAATATTAGCTGTCACAAATGGCTCTTCCATATAAGAAATTTCTTGTGGCTTTGGTAAACTCTCTGGATTATATAATTCTATAACTTCTCCATCAGTTTTATGGACTTGGTAAATAACAGAAGGAGCTGTTGTTATTAATCCTAAATCAAATTCTCTATCTAACCTTTCTTCTATAATTTCCAAATGTAGTAATCCTAAAAAGCCACAACGGAATCCAAATCCTAATGCTACTGACGATTCTGCTTCATATTCTAAAGCTGCATCATTTAATTTTAATTTTTCTAAAGCTTCTTTTAAAGTTTCATATTGACTTCCATCCATTGGATATAATCCACAATATACCATAGGATTAACTTTTTTATATCCTGCTAAAGGCTTGTCTGCTGGATTATTTTTTAATGTAATAGTATCTCCTACATGAATATCTGATAAATTTTTAATGCTAGCTGCTATATAACCAACTTCTCCTGCCTTTATTTCGTTCGTTGGCATGTAAGAACCTGGTATAAAATAGCCGAACTTCCGTCACTGTAAAAGTTCGATTAGTTGCCATTAATTGAATTTCATCTCCTACTTTAATACAACCATCTACTACTCTTACATAGGCCACTGCTCCTTTATAGTTATCATAATAAGAATCAAAAATTAAACATTTTGCTTTTCCATTTTCATCTCCAACTGGAGCAGGTAAATCTGTTACGATTCTTTCTAAAACTTCTTCTACATTCAATCCTGATTTAGCTGAAATACAAGGAGCTGTATTTGCTGGTATTCCAATTATATCTTCTATCTCTTTTTTTACTTCTTCTATTCTTGCATTTGGTAAATCAATTTTATTAAGCACTGGTAATATTTCTAAATTGTTGTCAATAGCTAAATAGACATTTGCTAATGTTTGTGCTTCTACTCCCTGACTTGAGTCTACCACTAAAATTGCTCCATCGCAGGCTGCCAAACTTCTAGATACTTCATAATTAAAATCTACATGTCCTGGTGTATCAATTAAATTAAGAATATATTCTTGTCCATCTTTTGCTTTATAAATCATTCTAACGGCTTGTGATTTAATAGTAATTCCTCTCTCTTTTTCAATATCCATATTGTCTAATACTTGACTTTCCATTTCCCTTTTAGATAAGACCCCTGTCATTTCAATTAATCTATCTGCTAATGTTGATTTTCCATGATCAATATGAGCTATAATACTAAAATTTCTAATATTACTTTGTCTGTTATTCATATTTCCTCCATCTTTATTTTAAGTATTTTTATTGTAACATACAAAGTAGAAAAGCTCAATAGATTTATTCATAGTTTTCTAACCCTTGACATAAATTATATACTTTTTGATAACCTAATTTTTGAAGTAATTTTTGTGCTTTTTTACTTCTATGTCCTGAACTACAATAAACAATAATTGGTCTATCTAAATCTGGCAACACATCATTAGCTTTTTTTGTAATTTCGTATTCTGGTAATAAAATTGCTTTTTCTAAATGTCCCTCTGCAAACTCTTGTGGACTTCTAACATCTACTAAAATAGCTCCTTGTTCTAGTAATTTATTAAAATACTCTTTATTTTCTTCTCCTTGATAACAATAACATCTATTTTGCTTAGATTTTTCTTTAAATTGTTTGAACATTTTTTCCCCTTCTTATTTATTAATCTTGTTATTATTATATGCAAATTTTAATTTTTCGCCATTTGTTTTAAAGTTATCCACAAATAAGTAGTTTATCCACATCTTATAAGTTTTACTTTTATTTCTTGTTTTCTGTTACAAAATGATTACAGAAATATTTCTTGTTTTATTTGTTTTTTATTAAATTATAATTTTAATTCCCTTTTTTTACATTTTTTGTTAAGTTTTATTAGTTTTTGTTACAATAGTGTTTCATTTATGTTACAATTATGTTTTCTATTCTATTTTATGTATCCTATTTTTTTCATTTCTATTTTCTTGTATTTAATTATTTAGTTTGTGGAAACTGTGGATAACTTTGTGAATAACTATAATTACTAACTTTTTGTTCATGAGTTGTTCACAATTTAATTTGGTTGATATAATATCTTTCTGTTTTCTTTATGTATGTTACTTTTTATGTGGACTATTTTTCTTGATTTTACCAAACAAATAATAAAAAGCGAAAGAGCTTTATTAAAAGGTCTTTTCGCTTTTTATTAGCAAACTAGAAGTTACATAAATTTATTATCTTATTATAAAATAATAAATAATAGCTATTATTTCTAATATTGTAATAGTTGGAAATCCTATTACAAAATTCATTTTTTGTGTTTTATGCCTAAACTTATACATTCCAGCTATCGTTCCAATACCTCCTCCTAATGCTGTAACTATAAACAATGTCTTTTCTGAAATTCTCCATGATCCTTTTTTTGCCTTATATTTATCTAACCACATAATAAAAAATCCAAATAAATTAATAACTAATAAATAAATTAAAATATTTTGTGTGGTAAAAATTTCTTGAAAATTTATTGTTTTAAATTCAAACATATTGTATCCTTCCTTCTATTTATTAAAATTCAAAATTTAAGTGTAAGCATATTTTTTCTATACATTAGGCAAATAGACTAATTTGATTACTTTGGCTCATGCCTTCTAAACATCCAAATTTTTTTAACAAATCTGTTACAGAATTTCCTACTTTTGAACGCACTTTTAAATCATCTATCGACATAAATTTTCCATCTTCTCTCGCCTTAACAATTCCTTGGGCAGCAACCGTTCCAAGCCCTGGTATACTATTAATTGGTGGTCGAATTCCTTCTGCTTCTACTAGAAATTTTGTGGCATGAGATTGGTATAAATCAATTGGTAAAAAATGATATCCCCTTTCATACATTTCTAATACTAATTCTAGTATTGCATACATATTTTTATCCTTTACTGTTGCATTGTTTCCTTCTAAATCAATTTCTTTCATTTTGTTTTTTACTTTTTCTTTTCCATATATCATATATTCACTATCAAATTCATCTGCTCGAATAGAAAAATAAGCTGCATAATAAGCGAGAGGTTCATGTACTTTAAACCAAGCAATTCGAAAAGCATTTGTAACATAAGCTGCTGCATGGGCTTTTGGGAACATATATTTAATTTTTTCACAAGATTTAATATACCAATCTGGCACATTGTGTTCTTTCATAAGTTTTGTATATTCTTTCCATTTTTCTGGATCTTTTAATGCTTTTCCTTTACGTACTAATTCCATAATTTTAAAAGCAGAATTAGAAGGTAATCCCTGCTTAATCAAATAGATCATAATATCATCACGACAACATATAGCATCTTGTAATGTTACTGTTCCTTCTTCAATTAAGCTTTGTGCATTTCCTAACCATACATCTGTTCCGTGTGATAATCCGAGAAATTCGAACTAATTCATCAAAAGTAGTTGGTCTGGTATCTACTAACATTCCGTCTTACAAATTTTGTTCCGAATTCGGGTACACCATAACTTCCTACTTCTGAATGAATTTGTTCTGGCGTTACACCAATTGCTTTGGTAGAACTAAAAATTGACATAGTTTCTTTATCATCTAATGGTATTTTGGTTGGATCAATTTTGGTAATATCTTGCAACATCCTTATCATAGTTGGATCGTCATGCCCTAATATGTCTAATTTCAATAAATTTTGGTCTATTGAGTGATAATCAAAATGTGTAGTGATAATATTAGAATTTGGATCATCAGCTGGATGTTGTACTGGGCAAAACTCATAAATTTCTCTTCCTTTTGGTACAACAATAATTCCCCCTGGGTGTTGCCCTGTGGTTCTTTTAATTCCTGTGCATCCGGTTAGCTAATCTTTGTGTTTCTGCTCTGTTAATAGGAATATGTCTTTCTTCAAAATATTTCTTAACATATCCATAAGCAGTTTTATCTGCAATGGTTCCAATAGTTCCTGCTTTAAAAGTCGTACCTTTTCCGAAAATAACTTCTGTATATTTATGTGCTTTTGCTTGATATTCTCCTGAAAAGTTTAAGTCAATATCAGGTTCTTTATCTCCGGTTAAATCCTAAAAAGGTCTCAAAAGGAATATCCATTCCATCTTTACCTAATGCATGTCCACATTCTGGACATGTTTTGTCTGGTAAATCAAATCCATTTTTATAACCATAATCTGTAAAATCAGAATATTTACAATTTGGACATCTATAATGTGGTGGTAAAGAATTTACTTCTGTAATTCCTGTCATATAAGCAACAAGAGAAGAACCAACTGAACCTCTTGATCCTACAATATATCCATCTTCATTAGACTTTTTTACTAATTTTTGAGCAATCATATACATAACTGAAAAGCCATTTTTAATAATAGAATCTAATTCTTTATTTAATCTTTCCTGAACCAATTGTGGTAATGGATCTCCATATAATTCATAAGCTCTATTATAAGCAATATCTTTAATAGCTTGTTCACATCCTGGTATATGTGGTGGACACTTCTCTGGTGAAATAGGACTAATCTGATCACACATATCAGAAATTAAATTCGTATTGGTAACTACTACCTCATAGGCTTTTTCTTTTCCTAAATAACTAAATTCTTCTAACATTTCTTCAGTTGTTCTTAAATATAAAGGTGCTTGCTGATCTGCATCTTCGTAACCTTGACCTGCTTCTAAAATACGCCTATAAATCTCATCTTGTGGATCCATAAAATGAACGTCTCCTGTTGCTACTACTGGCTTATTTAATTTCTCTCCGGAGAGATACAATTTTTCTATTGATATCACGAAGTGCCTCTTCATCTTTCACCATTTCATTTCGAATTAGAAATTGATTATTTCCGAATTGGTTGAATTTCTAAATAATCATAACTATTAGCAATTTCTTCAATTTCTTCTTCTGTTTTTCCGAAGTTCTATCGCTTGATAAAGTTCTCCTGCCTCACAAGCACTTCCTAGTATTAAACCTTCTGAATATTTTTGATATAAACTTTTTAATATTCTAGGTTTACGATAAAAATAATCAATATGTGAAAGAGAGACTAATTTATATAAATTTCTTAATCCTATATAATTTTTAGCTAAAATAATAGCATGATAAGTTTGTAATTTTTTATACTCTTCTTTTTTTGCTTCTTGTAATCTAGATACTTTATCAATATCTTCTATTTTTTTAGCACCTCGTTTTTTCAAAATATCTAGCATCTTATTAAAAACTTTAACTGTTGTATCTACATCATCTAAAGCACGATGAGCCACTTCTACTTTAATTCCAAGATTTTCTGCAATTTTTCCTAATTTGTATTTTTTATAATCTGGAAATAAATCTTTGGATAAACTTAATGTATCAATATAAGTATAATCAAATTCATATCCTAAATTTTTAGCATTTTGCTTTAAAAATCCAATATCAAATTGTGCATTATGTGCTACTAATACAGAATCTTTGATAAATTCTAATATTTTAGGAAAAATTTCTTTAATAGTTGGAGCATCTTTTACCATGTCATCTGTTATATTAGTAACTTCTGTAACTCTTTGTGGTATATGTTTTTCTGGATTAACAAAAGAACTAAATTGTTCAATCACTTCTCCGTTTTTTATTTTCATAATTCCCACTTCTGTAATTTTTTCATTTACAGCAGAAAATCCAGTAGTTTCTAAATCAAGCACACAATAAGTCGTCTCTATGTCCTGTCCTTTTTCATTTGTTACAATAGGATTTTTATCTGGAGCCAAATAAGCTTCTACTCCGTATAACACCTTAATATCTGGATTATCATATCCTAGCATTTTATGAGCCTCTGGAAAAGCTTGTACAACACCATGATCCGTTATTGCAATGGATTTCATACCCCATGTCATTGCTCTTTTGATTAAATCCTTTACAGATGTCATACCATCCATTTGACTCATTTGTGTATGCATGTGTAATTCTACTCTTTTCACAGGACTGTTATCTTGTCTGATTTCCTTTTTTAATTGCTCTGCTTCTATAATTGTATTTGCCATAACAGTTAATTCATTTGAAAAGCTATCCATTTGTACATTTCCTACTACTTTAACTGCTTTTGCTTGCAAAATTCTTTTTATAATATATGGAGCTGTATCTTTGTTTAAAAATGCTTTACAAGTAATAGTACTACTACCATCATATACATCAAAACTAAATAAGATTTTTCCTGATTTCAAGGTTCTATCTTCTGTATATATTACTTCTCCTTGTAAAGCTACCTTTCCGTCTTCTATTCCTAAATTTTCTATTTTTACCAATGATTCAGTAATATTTTGTGTTGCTCCCAAAATAAGTGGTGTATCAACTTCCTGTTCTTTAGTTGGTAACTCTGGAACTTCAATGTTCGTTTCTATAATGCTATTTGTAATAACAGATATATCACCAGCATAAGTATCTAAACCAGCTTTTCCTATAATTTTAATTGCCTTTGCATGTTTTATTTTTTCAACAATTTCTTTTCCCTCTGTATAATCTTTAGCAAATGATTTGCAGTTAATTGTACCTGTTCCATCATATAAATCAAATAAAATCATTCCCTTACCTGACTTTGTTTGGCGTAAATCTGTGGATACAATTCTTCCCTCCAACGTAACTTTTCCATCATTAGCTGTTATATCTTTAATTTTAATATGCTTTTCTTTGGTTTTAGATGGTTTTCCCATAATATATTGCTCTTCTTTGTCTTCTACTTCTTCTACTGAAAAATCAATTTCTTTTGTGGATAACTTGTCTTCTGAATTTTGATATTCTTCAATTGATGGTTTATTTTCTTCTCGATTAGCTATAATTTGAGCTTGTTCTTTTTCAATGTTTTGGCGAATCGCTTTTATTTCTTCTAGAGATAAATCTTCTACTATCTTAATAATATATTTTTCACCAAATAAATTTTGTATTGTCTTTTGTAACTCTTGATCCGTCTTTTTTGCCTTTAAGAAATCAGCACCTTTAATATGCATTTTTATTAAAATAGTATGATTTTCTACTTCTACATTACTCTTTAATAATAGCATTGGTTTAGCTAATGGGTATTTGTGTGACATATAAGCTATGATATTTTTCCATTCTTCAGGAATAGATTTCTTTTCTACTTTTTCATAATACTCTATGCTAACATCAATTTGTTCAAATTGAAATCTTTGTTTTAAGAAGTTCTCAAAATACCATATTTCTTTCACTTCTATATATTCATCTAAATATAATACAACTTGCAACGTATTAGTTTTTTTTATGATATTTAAACTTTTCACTTCTGCATATTGAATATTTGAACTCGTTTTATAATCACTAAATATTTCTCCAACTGTTTTTAACTGTTTTGCCATTTTTCTCTCTCCTTTTAACTTTTTGCATTGTATCACAATTTTTCAAAATTAAAAAGCGAACAAATTAATTTTTTAATTTGTAACACATTTTTTTACTCCACATATTATATATCATACAAAGGAAACAAACAAAAGAGAGCATATTTCTTTATGGAAGGGGGTCTAGACTATGCCAGAAAATAGAGGATGCGGTGGATTCGGATTTGGTGATGATTGTTGCTGGATTATAATCCTTATATTATTAATCTGCTGTTGTTGCGGTGGTAACAGAGGCGGATGTTGCTAATATCTAGTAACATAAAAAGCATGTAAGCCTTTCCTTACATGCTTTTCTTTATTTACATGTTACATTTTTTTCTAATTTCTAAAATTTCTTGGTTCATTTCCTCCATTTCTATCCCTTTTATTTTTGTTTCATCTGATGCATTATATTTTGCTTTCATTTTTAAAATTCTTCTTACACTTCGATTAATTCTACTTTCTTTTAACTTCCCTTCTTTTACTAAATTAAATAACCTCTCCATTATCTGTTCTTCTTTTTTTGATTGAAATCTAAAAACTATTATATCATTTCCCGCTTCAAATGCTTTCTTTACTGCTCGATTTGCTCCGAAGACAAATTGAATAGCTTTCATTTTCAAATCATCTGTTATAATAAGTCCATTATAATGATATTTCTTTCGTAAGTATTTTCCAAGAAATCTTTTTGATAATGAAGCTGGATAACGTCCTGTCACATTTTTTATCTTCAAATGACCTACTAGTAAGGCATCTGCTCCATTTTTAATGGCTTGCTCAAATGGATACATATCTTCTTGTTCTAAATACTCTATTTTCTTTTTAATAACTGGTAAAAAATAATGAGAATCTTGCCCGTGTAGCTCCATGTCCAGGGAAATGTTTTATCACAGATACAATTCCTTGTTCTTGTAACTTTTTCATAAAAGCAATACCACATTCAGTTACTTTTTCTTTATTTTCTCCATAACATCTATCTCCGAATAGCATGTCTATCTTGAAATCTTTTAATGTCTAATACTGGTGCAAAATTCAAATTATAACCAGACTGTTTTAATAATTTTCCAATAATCTCTGCTGATTTTTCAACTTCCTTTATACTGGTTTTGGTAGCAATTTGATAAGCCGATGGCAAATTTAATATTTCCTCTGGCATACGATTAACTCTACCACCTTCTTGATCAATAGCTATCCATAATGATATTCTATTGCTTTTATTTAATTCCTTCAATTTTTCAATTAATTGTATCATTTCTTGGTAAGTATGAAAATTTTTTTTATATAGAATAACTCCACCTATTTTGTATTTTGTTATCATAGTTTTTATGTGAGGTGTTATATAATTTTTTTCCATTCCAATTATAATCATTTGCCCTATTTTTTCTTGTATTGATAAATCTTTTATTTCCATTACTACCCCTTATTTATTCTTCTTTAAATCGCTTTCCTTTTGATTTTCTCTTTTTAACTGGTCTATCTTCTTCATAATTTGAATAATTATTTAAAAATCTTTCTTTTAGTACATCTTTTGGCATATTTTCTATTAATTCGTCCTCTTCTAGGTCTACATCTTTTTTATTTTTTTTCTTTCTTAAAGCTTTTGGAATATCTTCTTGGTAAGAGGTTTCTTCTTCTTTTTCATAGGAATCTTCTTCCCAATCTTTGCCTATACTAATCTTTCTTTTACGTCTAATTAAGAAAATTGCAATAATCCCTAATATAACTATTACAGCTATTGCTCCCCATAATATTTTTTGTTGTAATTCTTTTTTTTGTGCTTCTGCCTTTGCAATTGCTTCTAAATCCACTAAACTTTTATTAACAATTACTTGATATGTAGCTACATTATCTCCATTTTTTTCTGATACTAATATTGTAATAGTATTTTCTCCTTCTTCTAAATCTTGATTTCCTATGACATCCACTACATAATTTTCAGCAGTTGGTTTTGCTTCAATTTGTAATTTAGTATCTTCTCCAATATATTTAACTCTATATTCGTAAATATCTGTTTTAAATTCTGGTGATAGTTCTAAATCATTAATTTTTAAGTTAGAAAGTCCATTTTCCTCTTTTGGATTAACCCCTTCTTCATTTGATTCAGCTGTTTCTTGTAGTATATCTCGAATAATATTAATTGTATATGTTTTTTTAGTTCCATCTTCTGCTGTTACAACTACTTCTACTTTATTTTCTCCTATTTTAAGTTGTTTTTTACCTGTTCCTGTGACAGTAGCTTTTTCATGTTGTGCTTGTGCATACACCTCTACTTCTTCTGTATCTTCTGGTACTGCTACTTCATAGGTTGTTGTACCATATCTAAAACCAGTAAAATCATGTGGTCTAATTCCCAAATTACTCAAATTGGCATTATTAGATTTTTTTATTTCTTGATTAACATTATTAGTATTATTTTCTACCTTATTAGTAGCATTTGTTTGTGTATTTGTTGAATTTTGTATATTTGTATTATTTTTTTCATCATCCACAGCATAATTTTCTATTGTCAGCATTGTTAATAAAAAGCTAATTCCTAATAAAACAATTATTCCTATTTTCCTTTGTTTTTTCATATTTTTTCCTCCACTCCTATATTTCATTTTTTTTCGCTTTCATTTTATCATTTGTCTTTTTTTTAGTCAACCAAATTTTTTCTTATTTCTACATTTTATTTTATTTTTATGATACAATAAGAAGGAATAAAATTAAAAAACTATATCTTATTTTATAAAGGAGGTTACAATGATAGAATTACTCGCTCCTGCTGGTGATTTTGAATGTTTAAAAGCAGCTGTTCATAATGGTGCTGATAGTGTTTATTTTGGTTCTAACATTTTTAATGCAAGAGCTTTTGCCGAGAATTTTACAATAGAAAATTTAAAAAACGCAATTAATTATGCAAAACTTCGTGGTGTAAAAACGAATTTAACCTTGAACACCCTTATTAAAGAAGAAGAGTTTGAAAGTGCTATACAATTAGCACAAGAAGCTTATTGCGCTGGTATTGATGCTATCATTGTCCAAGATTTAGGATTAGCCACAAGATTAATAGAACTCTTTCCTGATTTACCTATTCATGCTAGTACACAAATGACTGTTCATAACTTAAAAGGAGCTTTACAATTACAAGAACTTGGTTTTAAAAGAATTGTTTTAGCAAGAGAACTTTCTATGAATGAAATTGAATACATCTGTAAAAATACCTCCATAGAAATTGAATGTTTCGTTCATGGTGCTTTGTGTATTTCTTATTCTGGACAATGCCTTCTTTCTAGTATATTAGGTGGACGTTCTGGCAACCGAGGAAAGTGTGCACGGTCCTTGTAGACTTCCTTTTGAATTATTAGAAAACGATAAAAAAATTAATAGTGGTTATTTACTAAGCACTCGTGATTTATGCGGTTTAGAATATATTCCTTTTTTCCTAAAAGCAGGTGTAAAAAGTCTAAAGATTGAAGGTCGAATGAAATCTCCTGAATATGTAGCAACTGTTACTAAAATTTATAGAAAATATATAGATTTAGCTATATCTAAACAACATTATTGTATTAATTCCAATGATAAAAAAGAATTGATGCAAGTTTTTAATCGTGGTATGTCATCTAGTGGACATCTAGAAAATGAACCAAATAAGAATTTAATTTTTAAAGAAAAGCCAAATAATATGGGTCTATTTTTAGGAAAAGTCCAAAATTATCAAAAAAACAAGGGATTAATTACTGTAAAACTCAAAGAACCTATTAAAATAGGAGATACTATTTCTTTAGAAAAAGAACAAGGTACTTATACCGTTTCAGAGTTAATGAAAGAAAATAAAAATATATCAGAAACAACAATTGGTCAAACAGTTACCATTGGAAGAATGAAAGGAAATATTTCTCTCAATGATAAAATCTATAAAATGTCTTCAAAAGAACTTTCCTTAAATGCTCAAAAAAGTTATCAAAAAGAAAATAGGAAAATACCATTGCAATGTGAAGTCACCATAAGAAAAGACTCTCCTATTTCTATTCATGTTACTTGTGCCAATGGTATAAAACTATATCAAAATTTAAATATTCAATATACTTTAAATGAAATTCCAGAAACCGCTAAAAATAAACCGTTAGAAAAGCAAACCGTTATTGATCAAATTAGTAAAACAACCTCAACTCCTTACTTTTTCAAAAAAATAACGGTAAATCTAGATAATTCTGTTTTTCTTCCTAAATTAAGTACTTTAAATCAATTACGAAGAAAAGCACTAGAACAAGTACAAGATTTTTCTATTTCGCAAATTTCTCGTAATTATAAAAAACCATCTGAAAATGTTCCTATTTCTTACCAAATAAAAAATGATGTATTATCTAATATGAGAAAATATACTAAAAATACTGTTATGCCTAAAATTTCTGTTTTACTAAATCAATTAAATGAAAATTGGGATTATTCAAAATTAAGCGATTATATTCAAAATATTTACATACCTTTAAAATTCTTTACCATAAAAAAATATGAACCAATTTTAAAACAACTTACGCAAAAATATAAAATTTATATTTATTTACCAACTATTATAAAAGGAAATTATGAAAATTTATTTTATACCTATGCTGAAAAATCTGTAAAAAAATACAATATCAGAGGATTTGTAGTTTCTAATATTGGCAATATGAAGCTTCTAAATGCTTTGTTTACTGACTTAGATAAATATTTTAAAGTAGTTGCTAATTACACTTTCCATATATTTAATTCCGCTAACGTATTAGAATTAAAAAAATTAGGAATAAGTCGATTCACATTATCTCCTGAATTAGATAGAAGTTCCCTTACTTGTTTGTGTAATTATGGTTATCTACAAAAAGAATTAATCGTTTATGGAAGAACTCCTTTAATGCATCTTAATTACTGTTTACTTCGGTGAAACTAATAGATGTTATCCAGATTGTAAGTTACTTTGTAAAAGTGGTCACTCTTACTTTTTAAAAGATAGAATGAATCTGACTTTTCCTATCATGCCAGATAGCATTCAAACAGTAACCACCATTTTTAACAGTAAAATCACATCAATTTCTTCACAAGAATTTTTAATTGATTTTGCTCGAATTGATATTTTAGAAGAAGATATTCCTCAAATTAATCAAATTGTAAAAATAGTAAAAGAAGGAAAAAAGTTACAAGGAAAAGATTATACTAATGGAAATTTGAATCGAATTATTTAAAGTAAAGAACCATTTTAAACAACGAATATGCTTAAAATGGTTCTTTATTTTGCAAACTCTTATTTTTCTATTTAAATGGTTTACTGCTTAAATCAATTATAATATCCATATTATCATCTTTTGCAGCCTTATTCTTTCTAATTATTCCACATTTTTTGCATCGAAAAATAATTACATATCCCTTTTTTCCATCTATTTGTAAACCAATTGGTTCTAAATCTCCATGACAACTTTCTTGACGATCTCCAGGATTTTTATCTATATGTTTGGAATGTAAACAGTATGGGCAATGATTTCTACAAGAATAACCAAGTGGTGAAACTTTTTTACCACAATTCTCACAGATAAATTCTTCATCTATTTCGATAAAATTTCGTTCTTCCATCTTTTCCCTTTCTTTTTGACCAATTAATACTTAAAATCTCCTCCACCAATAAACTCTTTTAACAAAGAATTAGTAGGTACATATTCTGGTGGTATCGTTTCAAAATATTTTAATAAATCAATTAATCTTCTTGCCTCTGCATATTCTGGTTCTTCTTGTGTGATTTTTTCTAACAATGGCATAGCCATCCCTTTTAATACTCCTAATTCATATATTAGAGAAGTATTAAATATACTATTGGCTTCTTCTTGATAAGGAAATATGTTTTTTTCTTCCCCTCGATTTACCATATACCATGTATTAATTGTATGTTTCGCATCATAACTCCTAAATTGATTGTCTCTTACAATCCTTCTAATCAATCGTGTATCTGTTGTAGATATTCTATTATAGCGATCCATATTTAATACTGTCAAAGCACTAATATAAATTTTATACTTCTGCTCTTTAGCTATACTACTTGTTAATTTATCATTTAAACAATGAATTCCTTCAATAACTAAAACTTCATCTGGCTCTAACTTTAATTTTTTTCCATAATATCTTTTAGTACCTACATGAAAATCAAATTGTGGCATTTCTATTTCTTCGCCATTTAAAAGTTTTGTTAAATGCTCATTAAATAATTTTAAATCAATGGCTTCAATACATTCAAAATCATAATTTCCCTTTTCATCTTTTGGAGTTTCTTTCCTTTCTACAAAATAATTATCTACAGAAATAGTAACTGGTTTAATTTGATTAATTCTTAATTGAATTCCTAACCTTTGCGCAAATGTTGTTTTACCAGAAGAAGACGGTCCTGCAATTAAAATCATCTTTATCTTTCTATTTTGTGCTATCTTATCAGCTATATTAGCAATTTTCTTTTCATGTAAAGCTTCATCTAACATAATAATATCTTTTATTCTATTTTCTTTTATTGCACTATTTAATTTATAGACAGTATTAACGTTTAAAATTTTGTGAATATCATCATATTCATTTAAAGCCCATGCTAATTTTTTAGTCTGAATTAGTTTTGGTAATTGATTCGGTTCTTTTGAACTTGGATATCGAACTAAAAATCCATCATCGTATTGAATAATTTCGAATATTTTTGTAGCACCAGTTCTATTGGCTAATGTACCAAAACAATAGTTATAATAATCTTCACAATAATACATATAAATTTTTTTATTTTCTACTAAATCCAATTGTAATCTTCCTTTAGATGTATGATGTTGATTGTAAAATTCTTCAGCTTGCTCACGGTTCATAACAATTTGTCTAATTGGTAAATTTTCTTTTATGATTCTTCTCATTTCATCATTCAATTTTTGTACAAATTCATCTGTAACTTCCATTTGGTCTACATCACAGAACATAGAATTAGGTAATTGATAATTAACTGTTATTTTTTTCCCTGGACATAATTTTTCAAATGCTTTTCCCAAAATATAAATTAACGTTCTTCTATATATTTTAGTTCCTTCTTTTAAAGAAACATCAATTAACTCGACGATACCATCTTGACAAATTTCATATGCTAAATTTACATATTCATGGTTAAATGTCGCACCAATTACTGTATAGTTACTTGTATTTATCTCATTTTTTAATAACTCTTGTATTGTTATTTTGTCTTGGACTTCTAAAATTTTATCTTTGTATTGTATTTTCATAAGTTTCCTCCTCTTTTTTATACCTTTTTATTGTAACGTAAATAAAAAAATAAGTCAAATGAGTTATAAAAGCTATTTTTGTGGATATACTTTTAATAATAAATACAAAGGAGGTTTATTTTATGAATTTAGAAAGAATTAATACAATCATAAATAATGATGAAAAATTTGATATTTATTACGATAAGAGAATGGTATGGATTCAAGAAATTAACCCCAGTGAACAAACAGCTAAAGTAGGGTTTATTGATAATTTTGAAGAAAAAGATGTTTCTATTTATGATTTATACGAATAAGCAAAAGACATGTTTTAAAAGTTTTTAAAACATGTCTTTATAAAAAATTAAAAGCCTTTCATAAATTAATTTTTCCTTTTCATAAAATATTAAAATTTATTGTTTTTTTCGTAAATTTCTAACCCATTTCTAATAGCAATATTAATGAGTCTTGATATTGATATTCCATATTTTTGGCGCATTTCTTCCAATTTTTTATACATAGATTCTCTTATAATAATTGATCTTGCTACATTAATTTCATTTCTCTCTTTTTTATAAATAACTACTTTGTCTTGTAATAGCAATGAATCTACACAAGCATCTATAATTTTATTAATAGATGCATCTAATTGTTTATCTGATATTTCCTTTAATTTATCATATAGACTTCCTTCAATTTCTGCAGATTTTTTCACCCATTTTTCTTTCTGGTAAAAATGCTCATACCATTCCATTTTTCTACATCCTCCATATAACTTTTTTCTTTCACATTATACAACAACTACATGCCAGTTTAAATTACCTTTTATTTCCAGTTTTTTAACCTTTTAGGGTTGAATTTTATTTTTTTTTATTTTATAATGTCAAAAATTAAAAGAAAGGATTTTATTTTCTATGAGCAAATTATATGAAAAATATTTA
>CANQZU010000030.1 GCA_947628415.1 uncultured Clostridia bacterium
CCTAATAAAAATGAATTTCTTGCTTTTCTTTGCATTGGATTTGTTGCCATGACAAATTCCTCCCTTAATATTTATTTTTTTATATTTTTTTACAAAATAATCATCTATTTTATTGTAACGCAAACACATTTCAAAATCAATAAATCTAGCTATTGTTATCAAAAGTTAATGTTTTTGTAACAATTTTGTAATATTAAAAATATACCATATAAAAAAGAAGCTACTTTATATCAATTCTCTTAAGAATAAGTAAATCGATATAAAATAGCTTTTAACAAAATTTTTCTAGTGCTTTTGCTACTCCTTCTTCATTATTAGAAGCAGTTATATAATCTGCTATTTGTGTTATAGCAGGTGCACTACCTTCCATTGCTATTCCTAGTCCTGCTTTTTCTATCATCATTTTATCATTAATATTATCTCCAATTGCTATTATTTCTTCTTTTTTTAATTTTAATTTTTCTATTAGATATTCAATTGCATTCCATTTATCTACATTTTGTGAAGTAATTTCAGTATAATAATATTCCATTGTTATTTCTTCAGTTCCTTGTTTTATTGTTTTTCTAGACATATGAGAGACATCTAATACTTCAATTCCTTCTATTTCTCTTAATTTTCTAATAATAGATTGAAATACACTTTTATTATCATCACAAATTGTTACTTTTAAAAATTTATTTTCTTTTTTATTTTTTACATATTCATACATATTTTCGATAATACTAATTTTAGTCTGTCTATTTTCTTCTTTTTTCAAATTTTCCTTTTGATAATATAAAACGTTATATTTAAGTGAGGTTGCTAAAATTGTTTGATCTGTATAAACATTATAGGAAATACTATTTTTTTCACATATCTTTATGATTTCTAAAACTTTTTCTTTTGATAGAAATTTGTCATATATAATTTTTTCTTTTTGGATATCATAGATCAATGCTCCGTTTCCTGCAATAAAGTAATTTTTACTTTCTATTTCTTTAGCAATTGATAGTATCGAATCACTTGGTCTTCCTGAAGCAATGATGACATCTGTACCTTTTTTCATTGTTTTTTTAATTACATCTTTGGTATTTTGTGTTACTTCTCCATATTGATTTAACATCGTTCCATCTAAATCAACGACTACTAATTTATACATACTTTTCACTCCTAAAATCATTGTTTTTATTATAACTTGAAAATTTTTAAATTGCAAGATTTTTTATTTTTGTTATGGAAAAAATTACTTGTTTATTTTTATCTTTTTTAGCAAATGATAGTATTAGAAAAAGCAAAGGTTTTTTCTTATATGTAATATTACAGGAGGTGAAAAAACAATGGCAACAAATTCAAACAGAAAATTAGTTCCAGAAGCTATGACTGCTTTAGATAAATTCAAATATGAAGTAGCTAGTGAAGTTGGTGTTAATTTAAAAGATGGATACAATGGAGATTTATCTTCTAAAGACGCTGGTAAAATCGGTGGTAACATGGTTAGAAAAATGATTCAACAAGCTGAACAACAAATGAAATAGTTTCCTATTTTGTTACCAATTTTAGTTTTGGTAGGAAGTTAAATTTTGTTTTTATTTATTTTATTTAAAAATACATAAAGGCAGGATTTGATTTCCTGCCTTTTCTTATGACTTTTTCCGAAGTTTTTTTAAACTACTTTTTTCAAAACTGGAATTTTGTGTAATGCCATTGTTGCTATTAATGATAGCAACAATGAAGAACCAAAAACTATTAATATATTGATAATTCCTATATCAAAATTAATTTTTTCTATAATCATATAGCTATAAGTTACTATCATCATATGAATAGCATAAATTCCAAGACTATTTTTTGAAATCAAAGAAATCATTTTATTCTTTTTATCATTTTGTTTTTCAAATTTATCTTTTACAAAAACAAATACAGAAAATGTTTGTAAGAAAACATTTAATGTTAACCAGCCATACATTTGAATTGCTTTTCCTGTACTTGCTGACAAAATATAAGTACCTAAAATTGTTATAATAGCACTAAAAATTCCTAAAAAATAAACCGTTTTTTTCTTTTTAAAATCAAAATTATTTAAATACCAACCAAGTATAAAATAAGCTGTATAGCCACCTACATATTTTATATTTATTTTTTCCAGTAATTTGTTTATTGATTCAAATATGGTAAAATAGTTTGTTCCTATTGTAATAATCTGCGGAATCAAAAAAGTAAATAAAAGTGCTAGTATAATAAAATATTTAATTTGTTTTTTATTTTCTTTTTTAACCCAAAGTCTTAATAATGGTAAAATTAGATATAGTCCTACTATCATATATATAAACCACAAATGATCATGCCCTTTAAAAAATGAATCTATCATTTGTTGTAAATTAATCGTTGCTCCTTGGGTTGTTAATGGAATTATTATCTGAAAAATTATACAATAAAGTGCAGACCAAAATATAAAGAAAATTATCATTCGTATAATATGCTTACTTAATTTTTTTGTACTATAAGAATACCTCTCATCAAGCATTAAAGCTCCAGAAATCATAACAAAAAGAGGAACAGCAACTCTTGAAACACTATCTAATACATTTGCAATCCAAAAATTGATAGAACCAAAATCATAAACAACATAGCGTGCACTTGCATGAATCATAATAACAGATAAACAAGCTATCACTCTTAATACATCTAAATAGTATATCCTATTTGGTATGTTTTCTTCTAATTTCATTAATATGTTTCCTTTCTATAATAATTTACAATAAAGTATTTATATGAAACTTTTTTTATTACGACTTATATATAACATATACAATATTGTCTATGCATTTTATTGTTTCTGGTTTTCCTAACTTCAGCCAATCAGATTCTTCTATCTCTATGCTTGCTATTTGTTCTATATTAGACATATCTAATTTTGTATATAATATTAATGTATCTTTTTTAAAAAGTCCTAATCCGTTTTAAACTTTCCTTTAAGATTCTTCTTGGTTCATACTCCATTTGTTCTTTAGGATAACACTTTATTGCAATATATTTTATTTTGTTTTCTGTTTGTTTTTCATATTGAATAATTTCTTGTTCTATTTTTTGAGCTAATTTTTCATCTATTTTATTTTCTTTTTGAGACGCATCAGTAATATTTAATATATTATAGATATTCAAAATACTATATCCACTTATTATTATAATAGCTAAATAATAGGTAATAGTTTTTGTATGAAATATATCAGTATTTACATATAAATAAATCCATATAATACTAAAACTTGCTCCAATCGATCCAAAAATCCTTCCGATTGCTTGGAAATATTCCTTTTGGATAAAAACAAAGCAGTAAAAAACTACTAACAATAGATAGTAAAAATAATAATATAATAATAAGAACAGGCTTTATATTTCTTGTTCTAATAGCATAAATACAAGTTACCATACAAGTTATTGCTATACAACCTAAATACCATCCTGATGGGAATAAATAAATACTATTCCATAAAAGCATTGGTAAGTTTTTAAAATTTTCTATAATATTGCTATACAATTGCAAATTAAGCCTCTTTGGTTGCATACTATTGATGCATGATTCTAAAACTTTTTTTATAATAAATTGAAATAATACAATTGATAAGGTAATTGCTATTACTACTATTAATTGTTTTATCATTTTAGGTTGAATTGTCTTATATTCTAATATAGTAAATAAAATAATAGTAATTATAAACATATTGATTGTACCTTGATAGCAAAATACCGCTATTATGCAGTATAATATTCCTTTTTTTATATTATTTCTTATTATAAAATTTTCAGCAGATAATATAAAAAACCATATACTTAATGCTATAACAAAGTTTTCAATCCATTGCATATTATCAATTGTCATGAAATTAAAAATAAATAAATAAGCAATAATAATTATAAAAATATTACTTAATTGATTTTTCTCTTTTTTCTTTTCTTTTACAATTTCAACTATTTTCATTACCGTTATTGTAGAAATGATAAGAGACATAATAAGCATAATAATATAAAAAATTTTAATATTTATATGCAAAAAATTAGCTATCATGCATATAATTCCCATTATGATTCTAGCATCATAAAATGAATATTGAAAGCCATATCCATCATACCCTAAATTAATAATTTTCATTGTATCAATTGAAAAAAATCCACCTAAAAAAGTATGATATAATAAACATGATATGATAAACAGAATCATAAAAGTAATTATTCTTTCTTTTGTTATTTTCATTTTTTCTCCTATTATACAATAATGCATCTTAATTTATACTTTTAAGATGCATTAATTCATTCTTTTTATGCTTCAGGTTCTACTAAACCATAATTTTTTCCATCTTTTAATTTATGTACTGCATTTACTTTTCCTGTTTCTACATTGATGAATACTAAAAAGTTATGACTTGGTTTTTCTTTTAGTTTTAAAACAGCGTCTTCTGGTAACATAGGTTTAATTTCATAATAAGATGTTTTAATAATTTCATCACTAATTTCTGTTGTTGGATTGTCTACTGTTTCCATTGTTTTAATGGATGCTTCTTTCATCATTTTTTCCTTTTTGGTTTTTGATTTTCGAATTTGTCCTTCTAATATATCAATATCTTTGTCAATAGAAGCATACATATCTTTATCTTCTGTTACTGCTCGATATTTTTCTCCATTTGCTGTTACATAAATTTCAGCAATTTGTTCGTTTTTTTCTGTTCTTAAAGTAACTTCTACTTCTGAATCTTCGAAATATTTATCAATCCTATCTAATTTTCTTTCTACATAATTATTCATTGCTTCTGTTATCTTTAGTTCCTTACCTGTTATTTTTATTTTCATAAAAATCGCTCCTTTCTTATTTCTGCTTTATTATATACATTAATTTTTGGCTTGTCAATTAAAAATTGTCAAAAAGAATGGTACTCATTTTTGACAATTTAAAATAAATCTTCTAATTTATATTCTTTTTCTAATTTTTCATTAAAATAAATTTTTGTTAATAATTTAAATTCATCTAATGATTCATCTTTTAATGCAAAAGAATACAACTTTTTAGGTGGTGCTGTTACGGTATATCGAATTGCATTTAAAGTGCTTTTACTAATTTGTATTGTACTTGTATCTTGTTTACCACAAGATACACATTTTACTCCATTATCTTTAATACTAAAATAGCATAAATTTTCTTCTTCTCTGCAACTAGTGCATTTATCAATTTTTGGAGTAAAGCCTAACAAACATAATAAACGTAATTTAAATACACCTAATACCATATCTAAATTTTTATTCATTTCTGATATAGTATAAAGAGTATTTAAAAGTAATTGCAATATATTATAACAATTTTGATTTTCATGTGTAATGTCTTGCACAATTTTATTTATATGTACAGCATATTTTAATTTATCCAAATCCATTCTTAAATTGTAAAATATTTCAATTGGCTCTACTGAATTAATATGATAAGTTTCTGAACCTTTATAAGTCAAATATTCTCCAAAGCAAAACATCTGTGTACCAGCCAAAAGAGCGCTTTTAGGTCTTCTTGCTCCTTTGGCTACACAGGATATTTTTCCGCATATTAGGAGTTAATATAGTAAGCATTTTATCAAAATCTCCCATATTACTTTCTGATAATACAATTCCATTTATTTTTACAATTGCCATTTTATTCTTCCCTTTAATTTATAAATTTTGCTCTGGTTTTTGTGTGTTTTTTAAATGATTATTTTCTGTGATAATAGGATTATGCATTTCTTTTTCAATATCTTCAATTTGTTTTAGTTCTATAAAAGCATTAATATCTCCTGTATTTTTGAAAGTTTCCCATGCTATTTTTTTAATCATTCTGCTCACTTCCTTTATTTTAAAAGTTTTACCTTTTATTTTATCCTTTGTTAATTTACCTTTTTTTATACCAAAACTTCTATTTTAATTTAAATTTATTTACAACACTATCTTTTGACTGCCAATCTGGATTTACTTTTACCCATGTTTTTAAATTGATTTTGATACCAAAATTTTCTTCCATATCTAATCTTGCTGATTTTCCAATTTTTTTCAGCATTTCTCCATTTTTTCCAATAATAATTCCTTTATGAGATTCTCTTAAACAATAAATAGTTGCTTCGATATCATAAATTTTTTCTTTATGTTTATTATTTCTTTCTTTCATTTTTTCTACTTCTACATAAATTCCATGAGGTACTTCATCTTGTAGTAATTTTAAAGCTTTTTCTCGAATTGTTTCTTCTGCTAATTGTCTTAAAGTTTGATCTGTATATTCTTCTGTATCATAATAAACAGGTCCTGGTTCTAAATTTTTTTCAATCTCGTCTAAAATTATTTCCTTGTATTTATTGTTAATAGCTGAAATTGGAATAACTTCTTCAAAATTATATTCTTTTCGATAAATATCAATTAAATTTAATAAAGTTTCTCTTTTTACTAAATCAATTTTGTTAATAATTAAAATTGTTTTTCTTTTTGCTTCTTTTATTTTATTTAAAATAATTTGATCTCCTTTACCAATTTCTTTGCTAGTTGCTTCTATTAAAAATAGAATGATATCACTATCTGGAATACTACTAAAAGAAGTTTCTATCATGGTCTCATTTAATTTTGTTTTTGGCTTATGAATACCTGGTGTATCTGTAAAAATAATTTGACTATTTGGGCGATTAACTATACCTTTAATAGCTGTTCTTGTTGTTTGCACTTTATTGGCAATTGCTGCCACTTTTTCTCCCACTAACAAATTCAACAGAGTTGATTTTCCTACATTAGTTCTTCCAATTAATGTTACAAATCCTGATTTAAATTTTGTTTCTTCCATAAATTACTCCTTTTTCAAAATGGTTAATTTTTGGTAGGTACAAAGTAACCATTTTTATTATACACTATTTTTGTGCTAAATTTGTAGAAATTGAATATTTTTATAAAATATATTTTTTAAAGAAAAATATGCTTCAAAAAAGGATATAATGTTTTGCCATTATATCCTTTGTTTTAAGCATAAGCTTGACGTTTTTTAAAGCTAAGTAAATTCGTAATTTCGTTTTCTGTATTTTTAGCTCTTTTTGTTTTTCTTGCTCTTTCTTGTTCCAATTGTCTTTTTTGTTTTTCTGCCATGGATTGACAAATCGCTTTTTGATAAGTAAAGTGCGTATCTTGCGCAATTTTGCTCCAATTATACTCATTTCTTACTTTGTTTTTTGCTTTTTTTGTAATATCACTACAAAGTTTTGGGTTATATAATAATTCTAGAATTGAATCAGCAATAGAATTTGCATTTCCACAATAAGTTTTCATTCCATTTACTCTATGCTCTACAATTTCATTTAATCCACCTATATCAGAAACAACAATTGGATTTTCTGATAACATTGCTTCTAATGCTACAATTCCAAATGGTTCATAAGTGCTTGGAAAAACTGATATATCCGCTGCTTTGTACATTTTTTGTACATCTTTTCCATCCATATAACCTGCAAAATATACTTTATTTCCAATTCCCATTGCTTCTGTTTGTTGCTTTAATTCATCTAACATACCGCCTTTTCCACATATAACTAATTTTGAATCATGATATCCCTCTAGTATTTTAGGCATAGCAGCAATTAAATGTTGTACTCCTTTTTCATAAACAAGTCTTCCCATAAATAGAATAATTTTTTCGTTATCCATAGCATATCTTCTTCTAAAATTGTAATCTCTTTCTATTCCATTAAATAAACTTAAATTAACTCCATTTGGTACCACATTAATTTTTTCATAAGGTAGTCCAAATAGTCTTTGTAATTCATTTTTCATATAATTACTGTTAACAATAACTTCTGCTGATTCATATGTTAGCATCCATTCTGTATCGTTAATGTATCTTTGTTGTTCATCATGAATTCCGCTATTTCTCCCTGCTTCTGTTGCATGAATTGTAGATACAATTGGAATATTATATGAATTTTTTAAGGTTTTAGCTGTGTATGCTACTAACCAATCATGTGCATGAATTACATCAAATTTTCCTTGTTCTGATATAATTTCATTTGCTTTGGCAAGCATGTTAAAATTCATTTGCATAATCCAGTCAATAAAATTATTAGGATGAATCATATAATTATCAATTCGATATACTTTTACTCCTTTATCGTCTTCAAAATATGGAGCATTTCCATCGCGATATGTTATAACTGTTACATCATGTCCATCTTTTAATAATGTTTTTGATAAGTCATATACTACTCTAGATATTCCTCCTACTACTCTTGGTGGATATTCCCATGTTAACATCAGTATTTTCATGGATAAACTTCCTTTCTTATTGTTTTCTTTCGTTTACTTCTTATTTTTTGACATTTTTTTCATCGTTTCTATTGTATACAACTTTTTTAAAAAAGTAAATGCTTTTTTGTTTTTTATTTATTTTTTATTTATTTTTTATTAATTTTTTATTCTTCATCCCCTTTTGTCTGATTTGAATTATTATTATTTTGACTGTTTTTTTCTACTGTAATACCATTTTCTTCTAAAATTTCTACTGCATCTATTTTTTGGTCTTCTAATGTAATATAATAGTGCCTTTCTCCTCCACTAATTGTCATATAAATCTCGTCTGCAACTGTATCAAATAATTCTTTACCAGAAGTATTGATTAAAGTATATTTTTTATCTTTACAAGCTACTAAAACATTATAATCTGGTATTAATAGTAAATTTAATGCGCTATTGTTATTAGAAGCTATATATCCAAATGCATCATATTTAAAATCTGTTACCTGTTTTCCATTAACATCATATAATCCCCAATATTTATCTTTTCTAACTGGAATTAATTTATTAGCTAATAAGTATTTATTTTTAATATTATTTTGTGTGAATTGTGAAATATCAACACCTATTTCATCATTTTCAATATATATTTTTATATTTCCTCTTATATCAATTACACCATATTTATTATCTTTTTTTGCTAAATACAATCCTAATTCACTAGATATTAACTCGATACTATCATAAATAATTTGTACTTTTGTCTCTTTATTTGCTGATAAAATTCCTACTTTTTTATCTGTTTCTACTAAAAAATCTCCTGTATTTGGTAAATAAGTTATATTATCATATTTAGGTTCTAGTATAGGTGTTCCATCTGATTTTATAACACCATACTGCTCTTTTTGTTGTTCTTTTTTTACAATTAATTGGTCTTTTAAAATAGCTTTTTGATTTACAAGTTCTTCTTTTAAAGATGTGTATCCATAATTTAATACAATATTATTATAATATTGGGCTAAATAAGGTAATGTATATATAGCAATTTGATTTTCTTTTTCATTATATTGAAAACTTATATTAAAAGCTTTTTCTAGTCCCTCTGTTGAAATATACAAAACACTATTAATTGCTTTGACTGGATTTTCAATTGAAACATATTCATAATTATCATTTTCTTTTGATAAATCTAATTTATAGATAGTGGTTTCACCTAATTCAAAATTAGCTACTTCATTTTCAGATTGTACATAACATTTGCTTTGTTCTTCTGATTTTGAGCTATATTCTCCGCTATAACTTTCATAGCCAAAGTAACTTGCAATTTCTTTTATTGGTGCATAAATTGTTCCATCATTTTCAAACACTAATATTTTTTTTAAGTTTTCATTTGAAACACCATCAATTGTTAATTTTAATGTACTACTTTCTATATAAAGTAGATAAATAATAATACCAATAATCATAATAACTAATACAATAATAGCTATTAATATTATCCTTGTTACTTTTTTACTGTTATTAACTGTTTCATTTTTAAAATCTTCTCCCATTAAATTCATTAGTATATCCCCCCATTTTATTGTGTATAACCATATTTTTGATAAAATTCGTCTCTAAATTTTCCTAAATTGTCATTTTCAATTTCTATTTTAACCTTTTCCATTAAATTCGTCAAGAATCTTAAATTATGGATTGACAATAATCTAATTCCTAAAATTTCATTAGTTTTAACTAAATGTCTAATATATGCTCTTGTATAATTTTTACAAGTATAGCAATCACATTCTGGATCTAATGGACCGGAAATCTCTTTCATAAGTTGCATTTCTAACTACTACTTTACCATTCCACGTCATTGCTGTTCCATTTCTTGCAATTCTTGTTGGTAATACACAGTCACACATATCAATTCCTGCTATAGCTGCTTCTATTAAATAATCTGGAGTTCCTACTCCCATTAAATAACGTGGTTTATCTTTTGGCATAAGAGGTGCTGTATATCTCAATATATCTAGAAATTCTTCTTTTGGTTCTCCTACGCTAATTCCACCAATTGCATAACCTGGTAAATCTAATTCAATTAAATCTTTTACACTTTTCTGTCTTAAATCTTTATAAAATCCACCTTGTATAATTCCAAATAATGCTTGTTTATCAATGGTTGTATGTGCTTCTTTACATCTTTTTGCCCATCTTGTTGTTCTTTCCATGGATTGCTTGGTATATTCATAACTTGCTCCATGTTCTACACATTCATCTAATGCCATAATAATATCAGCACCTAAATCTTCTTCTGTTTTCATAACCGATTCTGGTGAAAAGAAATGTCTACTTCCATCTAGATGGGATTTAAATTCAACTCCCTCTTCTGAAATTGTTCTTAATTCTCCCAAGCTAAATACCTGAAATCCTCCACTATCTGTTAAGATGGGTCTGTCCCATTTCATAAACTTGTGAAGACCTCCAGCTTCTTTTACTAATTTACTACCAGGTCTTAAATATAAATGATATGTATTTGATAAAATAATTTCTGCTTTTACTTCTTGTTTTAGTTCTTCTGGTGTCATAGATTTTACAGTTGCTTGAGTTCCTACTGGCATAAATACTGGTGTTTGAATATCTCCATGTGGTGTATGAATTACGCCTCTTCTTGCTCCCGTTTGTTTACATTCATGTAATAATTCATAAGTTACTGCTTTTTTCATTTTTCTCCCCTGTCTACCAATTTATTTTTTATGGTTTCCTTTGTATCTTTTATAATAACTGGAACTTGTGATACTCCTCTTTTCATTCCTTGCATAAATTCGTCCCTTCTTTTTTTCATAGGGCTTGCTTGTATTGGTGTTTGTTCTTCTGTCCTATATGCTAAAATTCTATCAAATGAAACTTTATCTGTTAGTGTTTCTAATTGATATGATGCATTTAATAGTTGTTTTGCTGAATCATTTCTTAAATATCTTGGGTCTAAATTAGTCTCCATACGAAATGTTGAATTATGATCTAATCTAACCCTATCTAATGCATCTGCATCTTTTATAATTGTCATTAATTTCATAGTATATTCTTTATTTTCTTGGCTTATTTTATATTTTTCACAAATTTTCTCCATGTTTTTATCTTTTCCTTCATGCGCTTCTACTATAGCTTGTAAAATATTTCTATCTTCTCCGTAAATAGCTTTCTCCATTCAAATAAAATAAATCCATTCTTTTTATTTTTCTTGCACTACTTTTGCTATGAGGTCCATAATTATCTACTATAAATCCTTTTTTTCTTCCAATGTCATGATAATAGGCTGCTGTTAATAATATATCTTTTGTCCTATCATCTTTATCAGTTTCAATTATTCCTTCTTTTTCAGCAATTATCATAGAAAGCATAGCAACTCTATTGTTGTGATTTATATTATGAATTCCTCTTTTAATTATTTGACTTTTATCTATGCCGATTATATTTTTTTCTAAAGTAATCTCCTAAATCACTTGTAGTTATTTTAGATAATTCTTGTTTTAACTCTAGTTGTTCTAATCCTTGTTGCTGAAAACTAGCTACTGCTTGTCCAAATTTTGCATCTCTGTATGGATTTTTCTTATCATGATTAAATTCATTAATTGTTGTATGAATTTTTTCATCTGTTGACATATCAATTTTAGGCATCATAAATTGTTTTATTTTTCTTTGTATTGCTTCTTTTATATTAGCGATTGCATTTTTTTTCACCATTTTACCTTCTATTTGTCCTTCATGTATAACAGATAAAAAATCATTATATAAATTGGATAATCTACTATTACTTTTGACGTATCCAAATTCTTCTCTTTCTTTGGCTATAAAATTCAAATAATCTTCTTTTGCTTTATAAGTTTTGCCATCTTCTTCTAATTCTTCTGGAAGTGCCTCTCTAAAAGCAATATCATATTTCCCAGTTTCTGGATTAATAATTGGCTCACCTGTTCCATTTTCATCTCTTACTAAATCTGGTACTAAATGAACTACTTGTGTTTTATTTTTTGGTAATATGCAATATCCCTCATAAATAATTACATCGTCTACTAGTGATCTTGCTTTATAATTAGCAAGTTCTGATTCCTCTGTTGGTGAAATTTTTATTGCACTTACTGCTAGTGTTGGATTTGTATATGGGTTTTGTTCACTATTATAATCTACTAAATTTTTAATATAATTTTTAATATCTGGCGCTCCATTGAATAAACATACACAAGCTGTACCATAAGAATTAATATTTTTCATAATTCCTGTGGCAGGTCTTAAATGTTCAGATTCAATTATCTTTTGTGCCATTTCTTCACTTGAAGTTATATGATATAGCCCATTTTTTATAATTTCTTGTTTTCCTACCTTATCTAAATTGAATCTAGCTCCTTTTAATAAGGTAGAAATTAAACCATTTGGGATATACATAGCAAAGTCATTTATTCTCATTTGTTTTTTCTCCTTTAATTTTTTTAAATTAGTAAATTAACATTGCATCTCCGAAACTAAAAAATCTATATTTTTCTTCAACTGCTTCCTTATATGCTTTTAATATGTATTCTTTTCCTGCAAATGCTGATACTAACATTAATAAAGTAGACTGTGGTAAATGAAAATTAGTAATTAATCCATCTAAACATTTAAATTTATAACCTGGATAAATAAATATTTTGGTATCTCCTTCTGTTGCTTTTACTAATCCATTTTCATCTGCTATTGTTTCTAATACTCTACAAGAGGTTGTCCCAATAGCAATTATTCTTTTTCCATTTTGTTTGGCTTTATTAATTTTATTTGCATCTTCTTGTCTAATATAAAAATGTTCTGTATGCATTTCATGATTTTCTACATTTTCTACTTTTACTGGTCTAAAAGTTCCAATTCCTACATGTAACGTTACATTAGCAATTTCTATTCCTTTTTTTTGTAATTTTGTTAATAATTCTTCAGTAAAATGTAAACCCGCTGTTGGAGCAGCACTTGATCCATCATATTTCGCATATACAGTTTGGTATCGATCTTTTTGTTTTAATTCTTCATGAATATAAGGTGGCAGAGGCATTAAGCCAATTTTATCTAGTATTTCATTAAAGATTCCTTTATAATGAAATTTAACTTTTCTAGTTCCACCTTTCATCGTATCTATTATTTCTGCTTCTAGTAAACCTTCTTTAAATATTACTTTTGTTCCAATATGTAATTTGTTACCAGGCCTAACGATACATTCCCAGATATCTCCTTCTAAACAATTTAATAATAAAAATTCTACTTTAGCTCCTGTTTCTTTTTTTCCATAAAGTCTTGCTGGTATGACTTTTGTATTATTTCTAACTAAAACATCTCCTGGTTCTAAATAATCAATAATATCTTTAAAAATCTTATGTTCTATAGTTTGTTTGTTTTTATTTAATACCATGAGTCTTGATTCATCTCTTTTTTTTATTGGTGTTTGAGCAATTAATTGTTCTGGTAATTCGTAATTAAATTCTGATACTTTCACTTCATTTCCTCATCTTTCTTGTTTATTATTTGTTATCTTTTTACCATGTTAATTACTTTTTTAAAAATTTCCCTCATCTCTTCTAATATATTTTCGGGCTCTTTAAAAACATCTTGTATTTGATAAGTATATTTAAAATTAGTGCTTTTAGCTGGCTTTAATGTAAAAATCTCTTCTGGTAACCCAACTTTTCCTTCTGATGTTTTAATTTCTTTATTTATATAATCTCTATACCATTTCTTTTGTCCTTCTAATTTTTCATCTTGATATCCATATAATTCATAATCATGTAGTTCTGGTCTTTCATAACCATATTCTTTTGCATTTCTTTCTAAAGAATGTAAAAATTCGTGTAAAAATACTTCTTCTGGAAAAATATTGATTTTACTATTGTATTTGTAAATATAACTTTCTGAATCATTTGGTAAACGTATATTTGAAAAGCCTATTCCATAATAATCCATTGAGCCGTAATCCAATCCAATCATTTACTTCAATATCGTTTTCATGTTTTTCATCCCCGTAGTCTTACAATTGCAAAAATGTGATCATAGTCATTTGCTTCAATTGTTTCTTTAATTTGACTTTCAATGTCTTCTGGTAATACATAATAACCAAATTGATCATCATATGATAATTTAGTAAGTGGTGTTTGTATTTGATAAACATCACAATCTGCTGTCATTTTTCCTTTTGATAACTGATAACAAGAAGTTTCAAATAATTTTAGGGTATTAGTAATATCTCGCAAATCATTTTTAGTAACTGATAAGTGAATTTGCTTTTGATTAATGGTTACTTCTGTTGTTTGAAAAATAAAGCATGCAAATTTCCAATCACTATTTTGCTCTTTCATTCCTTCTTCTATTTTAAAATCACTAAACCATGCTTCTCCCTTGGCTTCTCCTAAATTTCCTCCTAATCGAAATCCAAGGTTTACTTGTTCTCTATTTTTAGAATTGAAAATTAATTCTATTTTTTGCCAATCTTGTGTTCCACTAATAGCAACAGACCTTTCTGTTGTTCCTTCAATGGATATTTGTGCTCCTACACTAGAATTTTCATTTTTAGATTGCACTTCTCTTGTTTTAACCATACACGTTACTTTATAAGGTTGATTTTTTTCTACTTTTATAGTTTTATAAAACATTGCATCATTATATTCAGGTGATTCAATCTTATAACTGTTATAGTTTGTGTATTTGATTTCTTTGTCTCTTGTAAAACTAGAAGTATATAGTTTTGATTCACTTTTTATAAAATCATGAAAATTATTGGTTTGATAATACCCATAAATGATATATAAAGCAATAACTGCTCCTATAATTATTATTAGATTTACAATTTTTATTATTTTAGATGTTTTCTTTTCTTTATTTTTCATTTATTTTCCTTTATTTCCAAGTAACCCCTCTTGATAAAAACTTTAATTTACTATCAGAGGGGTTATTTAATTTTTATTGTTTTTTTATTTTTCTTCTGATTTTACTTCATTAAATTCTTTCATACTAAGATTAATTCTTCCTTGTTCATCAATATTTATTACTTTAACTGTTACTTTGTCTCCTACATGAAGCACGTCTTCAATATTTTTTATTCTCTCTTTTGATATTTGAGATATGTGTAGTAATCCTTCTTTTCCACCACAATCTAGGTCTATAAAAGCTCCAAAATTCATTAAACGAACTACTTCTCCATAATAAATTCCGCCAACTTCTACTTCCCTTACAATGTCTTCTATCATCTCTAATGCTTGAATTGCTTTTTCATTGTCATCTGAATAAATAAATACTTGTCCATCTTCTTCGATGTCAATTTTTACTCCTGTTTCCTCAATAATTTTATTAATTACTTTTCCACCAGTTCCAATAACATCTTTAATTTTTTCTACTTTTATTTGAGTACTTACAATTCTTGGTGCGTATTTTGAAATATCATCTCTTGGCTTGCTAATTACTGGTAGCATAACATCATTTAAAATATGTTCTCTTGCTTTTCTTGTTTTTGCAAATGCTTCTTTAATAATTTCATAAGTTAAACCATCACATTTAATATCTACTTGAATAGCTGTAATTCCTTTTTCTGTTCCACCAACTTTAAAGTCCATGTCTCCAAAAAAGTCTTCTAATCCTTGAATATCTACTAACATAACATAATCTTCATCATTGTCTGGATTAGTAACTAATCCTGTTGAAATACCAGCAACTGGTCTTTTAATTGGTACTCCTGCATCCATTAAAGATAATGTACTTCCACAAATACTTGCTTGAGAAGTAGAACCATTTGAAGATAATACTTCTGATACAACTCTAATAGCATATGGGAATTCTTCTTTTGATGGTAAAATTGGAACTAATGCTTTTTCTGCTAATGCTCCATGTCCAATTTCTCTTCTTCCTGGCCCTCTTGATGGTCTTGCTTCCCCTACTGAATAACTTGGGAAATTGTAATGATGCATATATCTTTTGGATTCTTCTGTATCGATTCCATCTAATACTTGTTCTTCACTAATCATACCAAGTGTTGCTATAGACATAACTTGGGTTTGTCCTCTTGTAAATAATGCACTACCATGTGTTCTTGGAAGTAACCCTACTTCGCAAGATAAAGGTCTAATTTCGTCTAGCTTTCTTCCATCTACTCTCTTATGCTCATTAAAAATCATTTCTCTTACACATTTTTTCTCTAATTTATAAATGGCTTCTCCAATGTCAGATTTATGTTCTTCAAATGCTTCTTCTCCAAATTTTTCTGTATATGTTTCTTCTATTTTACAAGTTAATTCATCAATATTTTTATCTCTTGTTTCTTTATCTTCTTCTTGTATTTTTTCTTTCATTTCTTGCTTGAATTTTTCTTCGATAAATTCATAAACATCATGATCTACTTCAAAAGATTGATATTCAAATTTTGGCTTTCCAATTTCTTTTTGTATTTTACTAATAAATTTACAAATTTTCTTAATTTCTTTATGGGCTTCTTTTATTGCTTTTAGCATAATATCATCAGGGACTTCATTTGCACCTGCTTCTATCATGGTAATTTTCTTTTCTGTAGCAGCTACTGTTAAAGTTAAATCACTCTTTTCTCTTTCTTCTACTGTTGGGTTAATAATAATTTTTCCTTCTACTAATCCAACATTTACAGTTGCTGTTGGTCCTCCAAATGGAATATCTGAAATGGCTAATGCTGCTGCTGCTCCTATCATAGCAGCTACTTCTGGTGAATTATCTTGTTCTACGCAAAGAACTGTTCCTACTACTACAACATCGTTTCTAAAGTCTTTTGGAAATAATGGTCTTAATGGTCTATCAATTGCTCTTGATGTTAAAATTGCTTTGTCACTTGGTTTTCCCTCTCTTTTTAGAAATCCTCCTGGTATTTTCCCTACAGAATATAATTTTTCTTCAAAATCTACTGATAATGGGAAAAAATCAATTCCTTCTCTTGGTTCTTTAGAAGCTGTTACATTTACTAATACGCATGTATCTCCATAACGAACTAATACACTTCCATTGGCTAATCCTGCCATTTTTCCTGTTTCAATTACAAGTTTTCTACCTGCTAATTCTGTTTCATATGTTTTAAACATGTTTTTTCTTCCTTTCTTTTTTATACTTATGATATACAAGCAAATTTAGATGGTAACCTCTATTCTATTTTATTTATTTTGTAATAACATAGAATACAAGCTACTTAATCTAAATATTTGCTTGTCTTTTAAAATAACTAACAAAAAGCCCATGCCAAAATAAGCACTGGGCTTTGTTACCTTATTTTCTTAATCCTAATTTTTCAACTATTTCTCTATAACGATTGATATCTTTTTTTGCTAAATAGTTTAATAAATTTCTTCTTTTTCCTACCATTTTTAAAAGACCTCTTCTTGAATGATTGTCTTTTTTATGGATTTTTAGATGTTCTGTTAATTCATTAATTCTTTGTGTTAAAAGAGCAATTTGAACTTCTGGTGAACCAGTATCTTTTTCGTCTCTTTTATAATTATTAATTATTTCTTGTTTAACTTCTTTTGTCATTTTTACACCTCCCTATTTGTTTTTGCCTTAAACTGAGCTTATCGTTTGGTGTGTATTCTTATAAGCTAAGTAAAAGGTATGTCTTTTGACATACCGATTATACTATATTTTGGAATAAATTTCAAGTGTTTTTTAAGTTTTCTTTCGAATTATATATTTAAAT
>CANQZU010000031.1 GCA_947628415.1 uncultured Clostridia bacterium
GATATTGATGAACCAACTGTTTCTATGACATTTAGTGTAAATAATGGACCATTTGCAGGAAAAGAAGGACAATTTATAACGTCAAGGCATATTAGAGATAGATTATTTAAAGAATTAGAAAGAAATGTTTCACTTCGTGTAAAAGAAACAGATTCTCCAGATTCTTTTGAAGTATCAGGAAGAGGAGAACTTCATTTATCAGTATTAATTGAAACTATGAGAAGAGAAGGATTTGAACTTTTAGTATCAAGACCAAAAGTTATTTTTAAAGAAATAAATGGAGAAAAATGTGAACCAATTGAAAGATTAGTTGTCAATGTTCCAGATGATTGTGTAGGAAATGTTATTGAAAAATTAGGAAGAAGAAAAGCAGAAATGGTGAATATGGAACCTGCAGAAGAAGGACATACCAAAATTGAATTTAAAATACCAGCAAGAGGATTAATTGGTTATCGCACAGAATTTCTAACAGATACTAAAGGAGAAGGAACGATGAACCATATTTTTGATTGCTATGAACCATTTAAAGGAGATATTCAATCACGTGTAAGAGGAACAATTGTAGCATTTGAAAATGGAAAATCAGTAACATATGGTTTATATAATGCACAAGACAAAGGAGATTTATTTATTGGACCAGGAGTGGAAGTATATGAAGGAATGATTGTAGGACTAAATGCAAGAGGAGAAGATCTAGCTATAAATGTATGCAAAGAAAAACATTTAACTAATACAAGAGCTTCTGGATCTGATGAGGCTTTAAGATTAGTTCCTCCAATTTTAATGTCATTGGAAAAAGCAATAGAATTTATTCAAGACGATGAATTAGTAGAAGTAACACCAAAATCCATTCGATTAAGAAAAAAGATATTAGATAGCAAAGAAAGAGAAAGGGCAACAAGGAGTAAACAAGGATAGGAAGAAAAATGAATAAAAAGGAATTAGAAAAAATAAAACAAAAAGCACTAGAAGAACATATTCCAATCATTATGGATGACACATTAGAAGTGATAGAAAAATATTTAATACAAATGAAACCAAAAAGAATACTAGAAATAGGAACTGCAGTTGGATATTCAGCTATATGTTTTACTCAATTTTTAGAAAAAGATGGTAAAATTGATACGATTGAACGAGAAAAAGAAAGAATTCAGGAAGCAAAAGAAAATATCAAAAAAGTAGGAGTAGAAAATAAAATCAATCTTTATGAAGGCGATGCGGTTGAAATTTTACCAACATTGAAAGAATTTTATGATGTCGTATTTATTGATGCAGCGAAAGGAAAATACCCATTTTTCTTAAAAGAAGCTTTAAGAATGATAAAACCAAATGGAATCATTTTTGCAGATAATATTTTATATAAGGGATATGTATTAAGTGATTATAATAAACATAAACAACGAACAGCCGTTAGAAATTTAAGGGAATATCTAAAAGAAGTTCATGAAAATCCAAATCTTGAAACCAAAATTTTAGAAGTGGGAGATGGATTAGCAATTAGTAAAATACAATAAAAAGCAAGAGTTAAATTCTCTTGCTTTTACATTATTTTGTTAAGTCAGAATCTTTTTTCTTATTTCGCTTATCAACAATAAGTCTAAGCTTTGTTACATAAGCAATAATATTTTTTAAAGAGATGTCTTTTGGTAATTTATTAACCATTCTATCATGAGCATTTGCCAATTCTTTTAAATTTTTGAAAGAATCCACAATATTAGGATCTTCTAATTTAGAAAGAACATTATTGAAAGATTTTCGATCATCTACTAAAAGTTCTAATCTTCGAATTAACAAATCTCTTAAAATCGTATTAGAATCTCTCTTTCTTAAAACTTCTGAAAATTCACCAATCAATTTTTTGTGATGAATTCCAGCATTAGTAAAAGAGGTGTGTCCAGAACTACATATATTCATATGTGGAGATAGAGCTAATGCAGTAGAAAAAAGATAATAATTGGTATTAATAGTAGATTCATTTTTCATCTGATTTGAAGAATTATCAAATTCTGGTTGAAGTTCTATTTTGTCCTTTATACGTATATGTTTCGTCATTTCACGGTAATTTTCAGATTTTAGAAAAGCGTTACCTTTAGAAGTATTATAGAAAGCAACTTTTTCTTGATCATTTTTAAATTGAGGAAGTTCATAAGGAGAAATTAAACTATCTGCAGAAGTAGAATCAAGAATTTCTAAATAATAAGAAAGATCATGTTCATCATTTGGATTTACTAATTCAAAAAATTTCTTAACATCAATTAGTTTATTACTTAAACCACTATGGTAAGCACTACCTTTTACAGCAGTATAAAAAGCTCGATTGGACTGAGCTTGAAGTTCTAATGGACCAAAAGGAGTATTCCCAATATAGTATAAAGATTGAAAAGCATTTTCTTTTTTAGCTTCTTTTGAAAAACTAAACGAAGTTTGTAAAGCATTAGAAATTAGTGGATCTTCAAAAACAACTGGTAAGGTTTTTCGTAAAACGGCAAATTGCAAAGGATCGTAAACTTTAGAACGAAAATCAGTTAATAAATCTACTAATTCATTTTTAGAAGATTCTGTAATAGAAGTAGAAAAACTATCTGTTTTTAAAAAATACTTATATTGATTTTCTGCCTCTTTAAGAAGTTGAGAATAAGATGAATATGGTTTCCTTTCTTCCGTAAATTCGGGAGGAGTTATTTCTATGATTTTTTTTAATAAGGCTATTTTTAATTCAAAATGATTTTTTCCATTTTGTTGAATAGGAGATTGAAGATAATCATCTATTTTTTTTATCAATTCAAAATTATCTTGTGATTGTGACAATAATTGTTTTATTTCCATATCTTGAAATAATTTAGTAGATTCCTCTGTTGGAGGTAAAGTGAAATTAAAATTATCCAAGACAACTCGAATCCCAGAAATATCTTTAATAATTGGAAAAATGTCAAAAGGATCTTTGGAATTGATATCTAGTATATAGTTAGAAAATTCTTTTTGAATATTTTGAATGTAGCTAATATCACTTTTCGTTCGAAAAGGAATATAGATAGATAATTGAGGATATAATTTTTTATAAGTTAAAAAAATAGCAGATGTTAAATAACACAAAAACTCTCTACTGTCAAAAGAATTTTTTTCTTGATAAATATCTAATAAGGAATTAAACTTTTCATAAAGTTCCTTTTGCTCTTCAAGTTGAATAGATTTAGGGTATTTTAAATCATCTTTAAAGGAATTTTCTGGCATTTGTTTTGACCTCCTAATGATTTTCTTATGTAATTATACTATAATAAGTAAAAAAAAGCAATGGACTAACTTTTATTGACAATTTTTTAAAACGCTTATATAATAAATAATAGGAAAAATAAAGAAAAATAGGAGAAAATGACCATGAAAAAACCAGAATTATTAGCACCAGCAGGATCATTTGAAAAAGCAAAAATAGCATATCTTTATGGAGCGGATGCTGTTTATTGTGGCACGTCTTCTTTATCACTTAGAACAAGAGCTGATATGCAGCAAGAAGATTTAGAAAAAACGATTCAATATGCTCATCAGATAGGGAAAAAAGTATATGTTACCATTAATATATTTGCTTGGGATGAAACATATGAAGAAATTATCGACATGGCAAAAAAGTTAGAAGTATTAAAACCAGATGGTATCATTGCAGCAGATGTAGGAGTGATTGAAACATTAAAGAAATATGCCCCATCAGTTCCTATTAATATTAGTACACAAGCTAATATTATCAGTTTACAAGACTGTAAATTTTGGTATCAACAAGGGGCTAAAAGAGTCATCATGGCAAGAGAAATGAATAAAGAACAACTAAAATATATAATGGAAAACAAACCAAAGGATTTAGAGGTAGAAATATTTGTACATGGAGCAATTTGTTTTGCCTTTTCAGGAAGATGCTTTTTAAGTGATTTTCTATCTTCTAGAAGTGCTAACCTTGGTGACTGTGCACAAAGCTGCAGATGGTCTTATCAATTATATGCTGAAGAAAAAAATAATCCAGGTGAATTGATGCCAGTTGAAACCAACAAATACGGAACGAGTATTTTTTCTTCCAAAGATTTATGTTTAATTAAAGAATTGCCAGAAATTATAGAAATGGGAGTTAATAGCTTAAAAATAGAAGGAAGATTAAAAACAGAATATTATATCGCAAGTGTGGTAAATGCCTATAGAAATGCCATTGATGATTATCAAAAAGATTCAAAAAATTATGATGCTACAAAATATTTAAAAGAATTAGAAAAAGTAAAAACAAGAGGATTAACTACTTTTTATTTCAATGACCGAAAAAATAAGGATATTCAAGAATATAGTGGAAGACAATATAATGAAAATTATGAGTTTGGAGGAAAAGTAGTAGAATATAACCAAGAAAAATCTGTTATAGAAATTAAGAATAAATTACAAGTAGGAGATATTCTAGAAATAATTATTCCTTACCAAATAGAACCAGTTATGTTCAAAATTGAACAATTGTGGGATGAAGAAACAGAAGAAAAAATTCAAAGTGTAAGTCCAGGAGTAAAAGGACAAAAGGTAAAAATGAGGTTACCTATTGTATGCGAAAAAAATTGGATTTTAAGAAGAAAAAAATAACAAAAAAGTGATATTTCATTTAGTAATAGAAATATCACTTTTTTATTTTATTAGATTTGCTAAAAGCGGTTTTTTCAAAAATAGAAACAATTATAAATCCAAAAATAGTACATAAAACACTAAGAGTTAGTTCTAAAGGAGAGGAAACACTAGGAAATAAAACAAAAATAGAACCAGTTGTAAAACCTAAAATGGCATAAAAGGTAAATCCATAAAAATGTTCTAACAAATATTTGGTTAATTTCATAAAGCAAAAACCACCTAAAGTAATACCAATTCCAATTGGAATTAATACTGGTAAAAACAAAGTGGATACAGACTCTAAATAAATAGGATAAATTCCTAAAACCATTAGAATAATTGTACTACTAACACCAGGTACAACAATTCCGAATGGACATTAGGAAACCACAAAAAATTAAATACAAAAAATTAATATTTTCAAAAGTAGAAATATATTGATTTTTTTCTAACAAAATAGATGCAATACCAATTAAAAGAGTTAATAAAAAAAATACAAGATGCAAAGGTTTAAATTTTTCTGTTTCATTTATTTTTTTTAGTAATAAAGGAATACTTCCTAAAATAAATCCTATAAAAATAGATTTAGTTTGAATAGGAAAACTAAAAAAGAAGTAACTTAAAATATTTCCAAATAACACAAATCCAATAATTCCACCTAATAGAATTGGAAATAGAAATTTAAAATGAGATTTTACATCTTTAAAAAAGCTTAAAATGCTATTTAAGAGTTTTTCATATATTCCTAAAATCACACAAAAAACACCACTACTAATACCAGGAAGTATAGCACCACTACCGAATGATAATACCTTTAAAACAATTTTGCAAAAACTCCATAGATAAGAAAACACCTCTTTACAATGTATGAAAACGATGTAAAGATATGATAAATTATACTGACCTTTCAGTCTAATCTTTTTTTTGGTTATTTATGGTATTATAAAAAACATAAACTAGAGATAAGGAGAACATTATGAGTGAAAGATTATATGATTATACTAAAATAACAGATTTAAAAGACATGTTAAAAAAATCAGGAGAGCAATATAAAAATAATATTGCTTACCAAATAAGAAAAAAAGATCAAAATTATCAATATATAACTCATAAAGAAGTAAGACAAATGATTAATGCTTTAGGAACAGCTTTACTAGATATGGGATTAAAAGGAAAAAGGATAGCTGTTATTGGAGAGAATCGTTATGAGTGGGAAATTGGTTATCTTGCAGTAGTATGTGGAGTAGGAGTCATAGTTCCATTTGATAAATCTTTACCGGAAAACGAATTAAAAAATTTAATAGAACGTTCAGGGGTGGAAGCTATCATCTATTCGAAAAAATATGCGACTACATTAGAAAATGCCAAAAAAGAGGGAATAGGAAAATTAAAACATCTTATTTCTATGGATTTGGAACATCATAAAAAAGGTGTTTACTCGGAAAAAGAATTAATACAAAGTGGAGAAAAACTAATTAAACAAGGAAATAAAGAATATTTAGAGGCTAAAATAGATGCTAAAAAAATGAGTATTATGCTCTTTACTTCAGGAACTACATCAACTTCTAAAATAGTTGCTTTATCTCATCATAATATTTGTTCTAATTTAATGGATATTGCTTCTGTTTTAGATGTCAATTCTAAAGATATATTCTTATCTTTTTTACCATTACATCATGTATTTGAATGCACTGTAGGTTTTTTATTTTCTTTATATAAAGGAGCTAAAACCGTATTTTGTGATGGCATTAGACATATTCCAGATAATATGAAGGAATATAAAGTATCTGTTATGGCGTGTGTACCTGCTATTTATGAAGGAATTTATAAAAGTATTCGAAGACAAATAGACAAACAAGGAAAGTTAAAAGAAATTTTACAAAAACAAGAACAATACAAGAATAGTAGTATGAAAAAGAAAAAAGAAGTATTTCAAGAGATTCATGATATGCTAGGTGGCAATATAAAATTGTTGATTAGTGGAGCAGCAAGTTTAGAAGCTAGTATAGAAGAACAATATCGATTATTTGGATTTAATTTAGTACAAGGATATGGATTAACTGAAACTTCTCCAGTTGTAGCAGTAGGATCAAATAAATATCATAAAATAGGTTCTATCGGAAAAACGGTGCCAAGCATAAAAGCAAAAATCATAAATCCAGATAAAGATGGAATGGGAGAATTAGTTGTACAAGGACCAAGTATTATGCTAGAATATTTTGAAAATAAACTAGAAACAAAAAAAGCATTCATAGATGGTTGGTTTTGTACAGGAGATTTAGCTAAAATAGATGAAGAGGGTTATATTTTTATTTGTGGAAGAAAGAAAAGTGTTATTGTTTTAAAAAATGGAAAAAATATTTTCCCAGAAGAAATGGAAAATTTAATTAATAAAATAGAAGGAATTGAAGAATCTTTTGTATTTGGAAAGCAAATGTCAAAAGATAAAAATGATATCAAGATATTTGCTAAATTAGTTTATAATCAAAAAATCATAGAAAATGCTTACAAGGTAAAAGGAAAAGAAAAAATTCAGAAAGCAATCCAAGAGAAGATTAAAGAGATTAATCAGACAATGCCACCTTATAAATCTATTCGAGGGATTTTATTAACACAAGAACCACTTATAAAAACGACTACAGGAAAAATAAAAAGACAAAATAATTTAGAACAAATAGAAAAAGAGGAAACCAAATGCAATTGACAAATTTAAAAACACAATTTTTGGGGAGAAATGTTATTTATTATCCAGAAATTGATTCTACTCAATTAGAAGTTTGGAGAAGGGTAGAACAAAAAACAATAAAAAATGGAACCATCATTATTGCAGATAGACAAACGGATGGGAAGCGGAACACATGGAAGAAAGTGGTATACTGAAGAAAAAAATAATATTGCTTTTTCTTTTTGGATTAAATTAAATTGTGAAATAGAAAAGTTAGAAGGCATGACAATTGAAATGGCTAAAACAATAGTAGAAATTTTCCAAAAGTTATATGGTATAACACTAGACATTAAATTTCCAAATGATATCGTCTATCAAACTAAAAAAGTAGGGGGTATTTTAACTCAAACCAAATCCAATGGAAAGATAGTAACCGATTTAGTAGTAGGAATTCGGGATTAATACTAATCAAGAAAAATGGCCAGAAGAGATAAGAAATATTGCAACTTCTATTAAAAAGGAATTTGGAATTGAGATAGAGAGCAAAAAAGTAATCACAGAATTTTGCAATAGATGGGAAGAAAAAATAAAAAAAAGAATAGGAGAAAAATAGAATGAAATTAGGATTTTTATTTCCAGGTCAAGGTTCTCAAAGTATAGGAATGGGAAAAGATTTATATGAAACACAAGAAAGTGTAAGAAAATTTTATGAAAAGGTAAAACGAATTACCAATGTTAATGTAGCTAAAATAAGTTTTGAACGGACCAGAAGAAGTATTAAATGAAACCAAAAACACACAACTTTGTATTTTAACGATGAGCTTAGCTATTTTAGAAGTCTTAAAACAAAATGGGATTCAAGCACAAGCTTCTTGTGGCTTAAGTTTAGGAGAATACACAGCTTTAATTTATAGTAAAATGTTAGAGGAAGAAGAAGGGATTAAATTAGTTCAAAAAAGAGGAGAATATATGCAAGAATTGGTTCCTAAAGGAGAATGGTTAATGGCAGCGCTTCTTGGTATGGAGGAAGAAGAAGTACAAGAAGTATGTAGGAGAGTAACCAAAGGTTTTGTGGTTCCAGCTAATTTTAACACAACTGGTCAAATTGTTATTTCTGGAGAAAAAGAAGCTGTAGAGCAAGCAGGAGAAATAGCCAAAGAATTAGGAGCTAAAAAAGTAAGAATATTAAAAACAGCAGGACCATTTCATACAATTAAATTGGAAAAAGCATCAAAAGCTTTAAGAAAAGAATTAGAAAAAGTTACGATTCATAATCCTTGTACAGATGTAGTGAAAAATTTAGATGGAACTTTGTATAAACAAGAAGATGATGTGAAAGATATATTAGCCAGACACATTATTTCTCCAGTGAAATTTTCAAAAAGTCTAGAAAGAATGTTAGAAATGGGAATTGATACTTTTGTTGAAATTGGACCAGGAAAAGCCTTATCTGGTTTTGTAAAAAGATTAGATACCAAAAAAGAAATTACTATTTTAAATATTCAGGATACAGAAACTTTAAAAAGCACATTAGAATATATCAAAAAGGAGGAAAAGTAAATGAATAAAGTAGCACTAATTACAGGAGCAACCAGAGGAATTGGAAAAGAAATTGCTTTGACGCTTGCTAAAGAAGGATATCATATTGCTTTTAATTATAGAAAAGAAAATGAAGAATTAGAACAAGTAAAAAAAGAAATCGAAGAAAATCAAGCAAAATACTTAAGTGTAAAAGCTGATGTATCTGATTTTTCAGAATGTGAAGAATTCGTAAAACAAACAATAGATCAGTTTGGAAAAATAGATGTATTAGTAAATAATGCAGGAATAACAAAAGATAGTTTACTAATTAGAATGAAGGAGGAAGATTTTAAAGAAGTAATTAATGTGAATTTAGTCGGAACTTTTAACATGACGAAAAATGTTATTGGTTATATGTTAAAAGCACGTACAGGAAGGATTATTAATATTTCTTCTGTTGTAGGAATTTCAGGAAATGCTGGACAAACCAATTATTCTGCTTCAAAAGCAGGTATTCTTGGATTTACCAAAAGTTTGGCTAAAGAAGTAGCTTCTAGAAATATATTGGTAAATGCCATAGCACCAGGATTAATAGAAACTAGTATGACAGAAGTATTAAAAGAAGAAGTAAAAGAAGAAATAGAAAAAACCATTCCTTTAAAAAGAATAGGAACACCAAAAGATGTAGCTAATGTTGTAAAATTTTTAGCAGGAGACGAAAGCTCTTATATCACAGGTCAAGTACTTCACGTAGATGGTGGAATGTTAATGTAGAAAAGGAGAATAAAAATGGAAAGAAGAGTTGTTATTACAGGGTTAGGAGCCATTACTCCAATTGGAAAAAATGTGAAAGAAACATGGAAAGGAATCCAAGAAAAAAAATGCGGAATTGCACCAATTTCTTTATTTGATGCAAGCAATTTTAAAACTAGTTTAGCAGCAGAAGTAAAAGATTTTAATCCAATAGAAGAATTAGATGCAAAACAAGTAAAACGATTAGATAGAAGTTCACAATTTGCTATCATTGCAGCAAGAGAAGCTTTTAGAGATAGCCGGAATCACAAAAGAAAATACAGATTTTGAAAGAGTAGGTGTATTTGTAAGTTCTGGAATTGGAGGATTAAGGACAATTCAAGAGCAATGTGAAGTCAATTATGTGAAAGGAAATCATAGAGTATCTCCTATGTTTATTCCTATGGTAATTGCGAATATGCCAGCAGGAAATATTACAATTGATTTAGGATTAAAAGGAGAATCTATATCTATTGTAACAGCTTGTGCTTCTTCTACTCATGCGATTGGAGAAGCCTATAGAACCATTCAATATGGTTCAGAAGATGTAATTTTAGCAGGAGGAACAGAAGGAGCTATTAGTGAAATAGGAATAGCAGGATTTGAAAATATGAAAGCTTTATCACAGGCAACTGATTCAAATCGAGCAAGTATCCCATTTGATAAAGAAAGAAGTGGATTTGTCATGGGAGAAGGAGCAGGAATATTAGTATTAGAAGAATTGCAACATGCGATTCAAAGAGGAGCAAAAATTTATGCAGAAGTCATTGGCTATGGAGCAACATCTGATGCGTATCATATTACTTCTCCAGCACCAGGAGGAGAAGGAGGAGCAAGAGCTATGAAAAGAGCCATAGAAGATGCTCGGAATTTTACCAGAAGAAATTGATTATATCAATGCTCATGGTACGTCTACTCATTTAAATGATTCTTGTGAAACCATGGCGATTAAATCAGCTTTAGGAAAAGCAAGTAAAACCGTTATGGTAAGTTCTACAAAAGGAAATATAGGACATTTATTAGGAGCAGCTGGTGGTGTAGAGGCCATAATTTGTGCCAAAACAATTCAAAGTCAAATGGTTCCACCAACCATCAATTATCAAGAAAAAGATGAAGAATGTGATTTGGATGTAGTACCAAATGAGGTAAGAAAAGCAAAAGTGAACATTGTGATGTCAAATTCTTTAGGTTTTGGTGGACACAATGCAAGTATTATCTTAAAAAAATATGAAGGATAGGAGGAAAAACACAATGGAATATGAGAAAATAAAACAACTAATGGAAGATATGGGAAATTCAAAATTAACAGCTATTGATATTGATTTCCCAGATGGAACCAAAATTCATATGAAAAAAGAAGAAAAACAAGTGCTAGTAACACGGAAAAAATGTATTTACAGACCAAGAGGAAAAAGTGGAAAGAAAGGAAGAAATAAAAGAAGAAAAAGAGAAGGGAAATATTGTGACATCTCCAATGGTAGGAACTTTCTATGGAAAACCTTCTCCTAATAGTGAACCTTATGTGAAAGTAGGACAAAAAGTAAAAAAAGGAGATATACTTTGTATCATTGAAGCAATGAAATTAATGAATGAAATTGAGTCAGAATTTGATGGCGAAATAAAAGAAATTTTGGTAAAAGAGGAAGAACCAGTAGAATATGGAAAACCATTATTTGTGATTGGTTAGAAAGAGGAAGAAATGTTGAATAAAGAAGAAATTAAAAAAATCATACCACAAAGAGAACCATTTTTAATGATTGATGAAGTGGAAGAATATATCCCTCGGAGAAAGTGCAATAGCTTATAAAAATGTAGATTCATCAGAATGGTATTTTCAAGGACATTTTCCCGGAAATCCTATTATGCCAGGGGTACTAATTACAGAAAGTTTAGCACAAACAGGAGCAGTTGCTATTTTAAGTTTAAATCAAAACCAAGGGAAAAATGCTCTATTTGGTGGAATCGATAAAATGAAATTTAAAAAAATGGTATTGCCAGGAGATAGATTAAAACTAGAAGTAAAAATAATCAAACAAAAAGGACCAATTGGAGTGGGAGAAGCTATTGCAACAGTAGAGGACAAATTAGTAGCAAAAGGAGAATTGACTTTTGCTGTGGTATAAAGGAAGGAAAAAAGTATGAATAAAATTTTAGTTGCCAATCGAGGAGAAATAGCAGTACGTATTATACGTGCTTGCAAAGAAATGAATATAAAAACAGTAGCTGTTTATTCGCAAATTGATAAAGATGCAATGCATACTCGTTTAGCAGATGAAGCAATTTGCATTCGGACCTGCCAATAGCACAAAAAGCTATTTAAATTTTAAAAATATTATAGAAGCTGCTAATATTAGCATGGCAGATAGTATTCATCCAGGATTTGGATTTTTATCGGAAAATGGTCAATTTGCTAAAATATGTGAAGAATCTAATATTAAATTCATAGGACCTTCATGGAAAGTGATTGAACTTATGGGAAATAAGTCAAATGCAAAAGAATTGATGAAATCAGCAGGGATTCCTGTCATTCCTGGATCAGAAGGAAGCATAAAAGGGTTAAAAGATGCTATACAAATAGCTCAAAAAATAGGATTTCCTGTTATGTTAAAAGCAGCAGCAGGAGGAGGCGGAAAAGGAATTCGTATTGTTCATTCACAAGAAGAATTAGAAAGTAATTATAATATGGTAAAACAAGAAGCTAAAAATGCTTTTCAAGATGATGAAATTTATATCGAAAAATATATTCAAAATCCAAGACATGTGGAAATACAAATTTTAGCAGATGAACATGGCAATATTATTCATTTAGGGGAAAGAGATTGTTCTATTCAACGTAGAAATCAAAAAATTATAGAAGAAACACCATCTACAGCCATAGATGATAAATTAAGAAATAAAATGGGAGAAGTAGCGATTAAAGCAGCTAAAGTAGCTGGTTATACTAGTTGTGGAACAGTTGAGTTTTTAGTAGATAAAGATAAAAATTTCTATTTCATGGAGATGAATACAAGAATTCAAGTAGAACATCCAATCACGGAAGAAAGAACTGGAATTGATATTGTAAAAACACAAATTAAAATAGCAGCAGGAGAAGAATTAAAACAAAAACAAAAAAATATTACCTTTCGAGGACATAGTATAGAATGTAGAATTAATGCGGAGAATCCGAATAAGAACTTTATGCCTTGCCCAGGAACAATTACACGGATTAAACTTACCAGGAGGAAATGGGGTTCGAGTCGATACTGCTATTTATGAAGGATATACGATACCTCCTACTTATGATTCTATGATTGCTAAAATTATCACAAAAGGAGATACTAGAAATGAAGCAATTAGTAAAATGAAACGAGCATTAGAAGAAACCGTAATTGAAGGAGTGGATACAAATATCGACTTTTTATTTCAAATAATTCGTAATCCAAATTTTATTAGAGGAAATTTTGATACATCTTTTATAGAAAGGGAAATTAAATTATGATAGTAGACAAAATAAAAAAAAGAGAACCAACTGCGAAAAGAAGAGAAAATCAAGTAGATATTCAAGTTGGTAAATGGGTTAAATGTGAGCATTGTAAAGAAATTTTATATAAAGAAACCGTAAGAGCAAATGACAGCATTTGCCCTAATTGTGGTGCTTATTTTCGCATGCATATCAATCGAAGATTAAGTAGCATTATTGATAAAGATACTTATCAAAAATTTGATTTAAATATAGATACTACTAATCCATTAGATATAGAAGATTATCCTAAAAAAATTAAAGGATTAAGAGAAAAAACAGGAATTCAAGAAGCAGTAAGTTGTGGCATTGGAGAAATTAAAGGAGAAAAAGTAGTAATCTGTGTTATGGATAGTGGATTTCTAATGGGAAGTATGGGCATTGTAGTAGGAGAAAAAATTACGTATAGTGTAGAAAAAGCAATTGAATTTCGGACTTCCTTTGATTATTTTTTGTACTTCTGGTGGAGCTAGAATGCAAGAAGGAATTATCTCATTAATGCAGATGGCAAAAACTACATCAGCTATTGCTAAATTGAACGAAGCAGGATTGTTGTATATATCAGTTTTAACGGATCCAACTTATGGAGGAGTTACGGCATCTTTTGCAAGCTTGGCAGATATTATATTAGCAGAACCAGGTGCTAGAATTGGTTTTGCTGGACAAAGAGTAATAGAGCAAACCATTGGAGAAGAATTGCCAAAAGGGTTTCAAACAGCAGAATTCTTATTAGAACATGGATTTGTTGATAAAATTGTAGAAAGAAGAGAATTAAAAGAAACTCTTTACAAATTAATTCAATTTCATAAATAAAAGGAGGCTTTAAAATGAAAGAATTGACGGCATGGGAAAAAGTAGAAATAGCAAGAGATCCAAAAAGAAAAACAGCTTTAGATTATATTGAAAAAATTTTTGATGATTTTATAGAATTACACGGTGATAGGAATTTTAAAGATGATGCATCAATTGTATGTGGTTTAGCTAAAATAGGAAAACAAAATTATACGATTATAGCAGAGCAAAAAGGAAGAACCACTAAAGAAAACATAAAAAGAAATTTTGGTATGCCAAATCCAGAAGCTTACCGTAAAGCCATTCGTTTTATGCGGTCAAGCTCAAAAATTTAAAAGACCAGTTATTACTTTTATTGATACCAAAGGAGCTTATCCAGGAATTGAAGCAGAAGAAAGAGGACAGCGGAGAAGCTATTGCAAAATCTATGCTAACACTTAGTAAGTTAACAGTACCAGTCATAGCCATTGTAATTGGGGAAGGTTCAAGCCGGAGGAGCTTTAGCTTTAGGGGTTGGAAATCAAGTCTGGATGTTAGAAAATGCAATTTATTCAATTTTATCGCCAGAAGGATATGCTAGTATTTTGTGGAAGGACGCATCTAGAACTAAAGAAGCAGCAGAAAAGATGAAATTAACTGCCCAGGATTTATATAAATTAAAAGTCATTGATAAAATTATTAAAGAACCAAAGCAAGAACAAGAAGAGAGTTTTACTAAAATAGCTAAAAATTTAAAAAAAGAAATTCAAAATTCCATAAAAGAAATGGAATGTATGAGTCCAAAAGAATTAGTAGAAAATCGCTATCAAAAATTTAGAAATATGGGAGAATATCAAATTTTATCTTAAATTAAAGGAGGAATAAAAATGTTATTAGAAGGAAAGAAAATATTAATTATGGGAATTAGAAATAAGTGGAGCATTGCTTTTGGTATTGCTAAATCAGCTTATGAAAATGGAGCACAACTTATTTTTACTTATGTAGGAGAAGAAAACAAAGGTAAAGTAGAAGAATTGATTGCAGAGTTTAAAGGAAGTAAGGCTTATGTTTTAGATGATGCTTCTAAAGATGAATTAGTAAAAGAAGTTTTCACGAAGATAAAAGAAGAAAATGGAAAAATTGATGGTCTTGTACATGCAATAGCTCATGCAAATACTGAAGATTTACATCGCGATTTTGTATATACCAGTAAAGAAGGTTTTTTACATGCTTGTGATGTAAGTAGTTATTCTTTTGTATTAGCAACAAGAATAGCAAAAGAAATCGATTTATTGAAAGAAAAGGCAAGTTTAGTTACTTTAACATATCATGGTTCTACAAAAGTAATTGATAGTTATAATGTTATGGGAGTAGCTAAAGCAGCTTTAGAAGCAAGCGTTCGATATCTAGCAGAAAACTTTGGAAGAGATCAAATTCGTGTCAATGCTATTTCAGCAGGACCGATTAAAACTTTATCTGCAAAAGGAATTAAAGATTTTGGATCTATTTTAACTGTAATTGAAGAAAAAGCACCTTTGCATAAAAATGTAACAACAATTCAAATTGGAAATGTAGCAACATTTTTATTGAGTTCTATGTCTGATAGTATTACAGGACAAATTGTTTATGCAGATAATGGTTATAATATTATGGGAGTTTAAATAATAAAAATATAATTGAAATGGTCATGCACTTTTCATTTTTTCAAAACATATACTTTCAGTATGAGAAAAAATGGAGGTGCATTTATGTTGCTATCGCTTTGCATGACAGGAATATGGGGATTTTTAGAGTTTCTAAAATCAGCCATATTTATGGTTCGGATATATTCAAGGAGGAAATTTATTTCCAGAACCATTAACAGCAGAAGAAGAAAAAAATTGTTTAGAACAGATGGCAAAAGGAGACGAAGAAGCTAGAAATATTTTAATTGAAAGAAATTTAAGATTAGTTGCTCATGTAGCGAAAAAATATAGTACAGCAAAAGTTGATCAAGATGATTTAATTTCCATCGGAACAGTTGGCTTAATTAAAGGAATTAATACTTTTAAAATTGAAAAAGGAGCAAGACTTTCTACGTATGTATCTCGATGTATTGATAATGAAATTTTGATGCATTTAAGAGCAACTAAAAAGCTTCGGTGCAGAAGTATATTTAAATGAACCTATTCGGAAAAGATAAAGATGATAACATAGTAACTTTGCAAGAAGTACTTGAAAATAATGAAAGAAACATAGAAGAAGAAGTAGATGTTAAAATGAAAATAAAAATACTTTATGAAAAAATGAAGGAATTGTTAAAAGATAGAGAAAGGACTATTTTAGAATTACGATTTGGACTTCGGAGGTCATAAACCAAAGACACAAAATGAAATTGCAAAAATGATGGGGATTTCCCGTTCTTATGTATCTCGTATTGAAACGAAAGCGATTAGTAAATTAGCTAAAGAAATGAAAGAATAAAGAATTATTAAAATTTCCAATAAAATACTTGGTAAGTTTTATAAATTATGGTATAATGGGTAAAATAATTCGAGGAGATAAAAAATGCAAAGAATTAAATTAAGTGATAGAATTTTACCAACATATACCAAAGGAGAAGAAATTTTCAATATGACCTCTCATATTGTGGGAGCAGTTTTAGGATTAGTTGCAACCGTATTATGCATTGTTTTTGCTGCGGTAAATGAAAATGTTTATGGTATCATAAGTGGTTCCATATATGGTGTAACTATGATTGTTTTATATACCATGTCTAGTATTTATCATGGATTAAGCCCTAAACTAAAATCTAAAAAAGTATTTCAAATTTTAGACCATTGTTCTATCTTTTTATTGATTGCAGGTTCATATACACCATTTGCTTTATGTACGATTAGACAAAATAATGCATTCGCAGGATGGATGATATTTGGTGCTATTTGGTTACTAGCGATACTTGGAATTGTTTTAAATTCTATTGATATTAAAAAGTTCAAAAAATTTTCTATGATATGTTATTTACTTATGGGATGGTTTATTATCTTAAAAGTAAATATTTTACCAGAATTGCTAACTATGAATGGATTTATTTTGCTTGTTTCAGGAGGAATTGCTTATACTATTGGTGCAATTGTATATGGATTAGGAAAAAAATATAAATATGTACATTCCATATTCCATTTGTTTATCTTATTAGGTAGTTTTTTACAATTTATGTGTATTTTATTATATGTAATGTAAAACAAAAAAAGCAAGAAAAATCAATTTCTTGCTCTAGTCAAAAACTTATTTTATTATAACATGTAAATAGAAAAAAAGCAAATAATAAAAAAACTTATTTAAGTGAGATTTTAATAGGAAAAGTAAGATAGATATAATAAGAAAAGAAAATTAAAATAATTAGATGAATTGTTATATTTGTAAAATAAACTATTATATGCTAAAATAAAAACAACTTAAAAGTAATTTAATAAACCCCTGCGTAGTTCGATAGGCTTAAATTTTTAGAACCAACACACGATAAGAGGGGCCAGATCTCTGAATATGGCGTGCAAGCTCACATAAAAGAAAAAAGTGAGAAGCCCATGAGTATTTAGGTAGGCACCCACCTGTTTAGGAACAGGTCCTTAAAAATTAAAGGCATCTAACGGCTAAGGCGGGGATTTTTCTTGTCTTTAT
>CANQZU010000032.1 GCA_947628415.1 uncultured Clostridia bacterium
ATATAGGTAATGTTTTAGTATTACAAAACAAAGACAGAAATTAGATTTTATAATTTAAAACCTACTAAACTTAATAAGAATAATATCATTATTTCAAACTATTATGTCCAAAATTAAAAATTACACAAAAGATATAAAAGATATAATTCAAATTATTTATATATCTTTTAATAGATTTCTCCTTGCTCTTTTTCATAGTCTTCGAATTCTTTTATACACTCTTGTTGATCTAATTGTTTCAATTCAACTAAATCTTTCTTTTTCCCTTTTAAATATTCATATATTTTATCATCACGAAATCCAATCTTGCCTGCATCTTCTTTTGTACAACCATAAAATACCGTCTTTATATTAGCCCAAATAATAGCAGATAAACACATTGGGCATGGCTCACATGAACTATATAAAATACAGTTTGATAAATCATAAGTATTTTGTTTTTTACAAGCTTCTCTAATTGCTACTATTTCTGCATGCTGTGTAGGATCTTTTTCTTGAATCACTCGATTATTGCCATTAGCAATAATATTTCCTTCTTGATCTACAATTACTGCACCAAATGGTCCTCCCTCTTTATTTTCCATTCCTCTTCTCGCATTTTCTCTAGCTTTTTTCATATATTTATTCATAATTTCTCTCCTTATTTTTTATAAAATTATATCATATTCCTTTTATCTTTTCCATATATTTGTATGGGGTGAATGATTTGTTAATAAAATCCTTTAAACCAAGTAAAAAATTAATATTATTTGTCATTATATTAGTAATATTATTTTCTAGTATTATTATTTTTTATTCTTTTGCTATGGATACGTCTACTCATGAAGAAACATCAACAGAAGAAAAAAAGGATTTTATTAAATGGGTAGATTTTAATGTTTCTGCAGAAGCATTAAATTTAACTGCTAAATTAGATATTGATTCTCATAATAAAAAAGAAGAAGTTACTTATAATTGGATTGAATTATTAGCTTATCTATCTTGCAAAAACGGTGGAAATTTTAAAAATTTTAAAGCTAAAAATTTAAATAATTTAGTAGAAACATTAAAAAGTGGCCAGTCTTTAGAAAGTCTAACACAAGACTTAAAATTTTATAATTATTATTATGAAAGTTATATGGCTGTTTTAGGTGGTTTTATTGGTAATTATTCTATAGAAGTACAACAAGAAGATGGCAGTAAAACTTATGAAAAAAAATATGGTTTAAAAGCTTTTCTTCCCATTGCCAAAAACTATAGTTTTAGTCATTATGATGATTTTGGCAATTCAAGATCTTATGGATTCAAGCGCACTCATTTAGGAAATGATTTAATGGGTAGCATTGGTACTCCTATTATTGCTGTAGAATCTGGTATAGTAGAACATTTAGGGTGGAATCAATACGGTGGTTGGCGTATTGGAATTCGAAGCTTTGATAGTAAACGTTATTATTATTATGCTCATTTAAGAAAAAATCATCCTTATAGTGAAGGATTAGAAGAAGGTATGACAGTAAAAGCAGGAGATGTAATTGGTTACCTAGGTATGACTGGTTATAGTGTAAAAGAAAACGTTAATAATATTAATGTACCTCATCTACATTTTGGTATGCAATTAATATTTGATGAATCTCAAGTAGATAGCCCTAATGAAATTTGGATAGATGTTTATCAAATTATTGAATTTTTGAAAAAAAATCGTAGTGAAGTTTATATGGCAAATAAAGAAACAAAAGACTATGAAAGAAAATTTGATTTTATAGAAAATAATTTAATAGAATAAATATCTTAAATCTTTTCTTTATTTGCTAATTTTAATACCTTGATCAATATTTTTGATTGAGGTGTTTTCTCTTTGTTGTTTTTTATAGTTTGGCTCTATTTCTTCCCTAGCACAATTTTGATTTCTTTATTAATCTTACCTCTTACTATTTTTAATGTTACTTCATCTTTCGGTTGTTTAGTATAAATATATTGTCTCAAATCATTCATCGTATTTAGTTCCACTTGATCAATGCTGGTAATAATATCTCCTTCTCTCAATTGTGAAGCATAACTAGGTCCATTTGGTGTAATTTGAGCTACATAAATTCCTTTTTCAAAATTGATATTAGAAGAACTATTTAAATAAGGAATTACTTCTTTATCATACGCATAAATTCCAATTGTTGCTTCTTGAAAATCATTAGCAGTTTTAAAACTCTCTATAATTGGTTTTACAATATTAATAGGAATAGCAAAACCAATTCCTTCTGCTGAAGAAATTTTAACAGTATTAATTCCAATGACTTCTCCATTAGGATAAATAAGTGGTCCTCCACTATTTCCTGGATTAATAGTAGCATCTGTTTGAATTAAATTTGTCATATAAGAAGATTTCGACTCTTCTTCTAATTTTATTGTCCTATTTTTAGCACTAATAATACCAGAAGTAACTGTTCTTCTAAATTCAAAACCGAATAGGGTTCCCGAATGGCATATACTGTCTCTCCTACTCTAATTTGATTAGAATTACCTAAAGAAATATAATCTAAATTTTTAGCATTGATTTTGATAATAGATAAATCTATATCTGAATCACTCCATACAACTGTTCCATCATAATTATTTCCATTTTCTAATGTAATGTAACATTTACTATATTTACTTCCTGTGACATGTTCATTGCTTAAAATATATCCATTATCTGTCACAATTATACCTGTTCCTAATCCTAATTCACTTTCTGTACTTTTAGATAAAATACTATTTCCCGCACTTTTTAATTTCGAAATTCCTACTACCTTTCTTGTTGTTTCTTCAATGACATCTGCTACTTTTTTACTATTTTCTTCTACACTTTCCACAACTTGTTCATTTTGTATAGATGCTGTTTTTTCTATTTCATAAGTGGAAGGATTTACTTCAATTTTCTGATATGTAATATATAAATAAAAACCAAAAATCCATAAAAAAATGGCAATAATAAACGCTATCCATGCTTTTTTTAGATTACTCATTTTTTTCTTTTTTATTTTCAACTTTTTCACCTCTTAATATAGTATTTCCCAAATTTCTATTTTTAAACTTTTTTATGTTTTTAAATAAAAAGCTTTTCCTTAAATACTTGACATTTTTAGACAAATAACTATATAATTTGGCTAACAAACTAATGAGATAGGTGATAAAATGAAAAAGGATGTGTATCAATTAACAAACCCTCAAAAAAACATTTGGGAGTTAGAACAAATTAATGGAGAAGGAACTCCCATTAATCACATTATGTCTGTTTTAAAACTAAAAGGTAATCTATCAGAAGATATACTCGTAAAAACTATGAACAAAATAATAGAAGTAAACGATTCATTTAGATTAAAATTCATAAAAGACGACCAAGAACTTTGTCAATATGTGGAAGATTATAAATTAACACCAATTGAAGTAAAACATATTACTTCAGAAGATATCTCTTCTATTATTGAATATTGTCAAAATATACCTCTTTCTTTGAATCATTTATTTCATATTTGCCTTGTTTTTACTCCAAATTATTCCTATGTTTTATATAAATCCCATCATATCATTGCAGATGCATGGAGTTTCTCACAAGTAGCTGAACAAATTAAAGATTTTTATGAAAAATTATCTAAAAATTCTTCAGAAGAAGCTTTTGAAAAACCTAGCTATCTTAGTTTTATTAATCGAGAAAATTCATATTTAGAAACTAATAAATATCAATTAGATTACACTTTTTGGAAAGAATATGTAAAAAAAATATCTACTACTAAATTATTTAAAAGTTCGGATAGAAATGAAAAAAAAGGAAAAAGATACATTCAACCTTTAAGTAATGATTTATTTTATTCCATTTCTAATTATTGTGAAGAAAACAAAATTACGCCTTATTCTTTCTTTTTAGCGATTCTTTCTATCTATTTTAGTAAAATTTATAATTTAGAACAAATTTGTTTTGGAACAACTTTTTTAAATCGTCAAAAAAGATATCAAGAATTAGAATGTACAGGTATGTTTGTATCTACTTTACCACTAACAGTTTTCGTAGATAAAACTTCTACCTTTTTATCTTTATGCAAAATGATTTCTTCTACTAACCTTTCGTTATTTAAACATTCTAATTTTCCTTATCACAAAATACAAGATATCTACTGCGATGAAACAAAGGAAAATACAAATTTATATGAAATAGGTTTTTCTTATCAAATCAATAAGCAAGAAAACACTATGGAAAATAATGATTTAGGCGATTGTACTTGGCTTTTTTCTGGTTTTCAAAACAATCCCTTAACAATTCATTTAACTACTTTAAATAATAATAAAGTTTTAAATTATGACTATTTAACTTCTTGTTTTTCTGAATATGAAATTCAAAAAATGAATACTATCATTCTACACTTAATAGACCAAGTTTTAGAAGGAAAATCTAATATTATTGACATGAACCTTTTAACTCAAGAAGATATTGAATTATTGACCACCTTAAATGAAACGGGAAACATAGAAAAAAAAGATAACCTAGAAACAGTTATCTCTATTTTTCATGACGTTGTACAACAATATGGAGATCAAGTTGCTGTTTGTTTAGATGATACTTTTTTAACATACCAAGAATTAGATAGAAAATCAAATCATTTGGCTAAACTTTTATTGAATTTAGGAGTTACTTCATGTACCCCTGTTGCTTTGTTTTTTGATAAAAGTATTGAAATGATTGTTGCTATGTTGGGAGTTTTAAAAGCTGGTGGTTGTTATGTCCCTATTTTACCAGAAGAAGAAACTTCCCGAATAGAATATATTTTAAAAGATTGTAATCCAAAATGTATTTTAACACATAAAAATTATGATACCAAAATTCCTATTCAGTGTGCTATTTTAAATTTAGACCAAATTGATTTAAATGGTTTTTATGATGTAGATACAATTATTCTCCCAGAACAACTTGCTTATATTATCTATACTTCTGGTTCAACGGGTAATCCAAAGGGTACAATGGTAATGCATAAAAATATCGTAGGATTGAAAACTGCTATTGAAAATGATTCTATTTTAAAAGCAACCAGTAATGATGTTTCCATCTCTCTTTTAAAATATTCTTTTGATGCCTCTGGTATTGATATTTATACTGCTTTACTTTTTGGTGGAAAATTAGTATTAGTTAAAAAAGAAGATGAATTAAATCCGGAAAAAATCATTCACATTATGGAACAAGAAAAAGTTACAAGGTCATTTTTAATTCCAAAATGGATTGAACACATTTGCCTACAAGACAAATTATTAGATGCTAATTTATCCACTTTACGCATTTTAGGTTCTGGTGGAGAATCTTTAAAGCCTTATATTATTGAAAATTTACTTTCTAAATATAGTAATTTGAAAGTATTAAATTTATATGGTCCGACCGAAACTACTATGTTTACTACTTGTAAAGAAATTCGTGTTTTTGAAATTAAAAATAATTATACTACTCTTGGTAAACCTATTTATGGTACAAGAGCTTTGATTGTCAATTCAGATTTAGAAGTTTTACCAATTGGGCAAATTGGTGAATTAGTTATTTATGAAGATGAAAATTCTATCTCTAATATTGCCAAAGGATATCTTAACTTGCAAGATAATACAAAAAATAAATTTATTTATATAAATTATTTAGGGAAAAATTTGCGTGCTTATAGAACTGGTGATATGGCAAAAATCAATCAACATTTAGAAATTGAGTTTATTCGGTAGAAACGATGACGTAGTTAAGGTAAACGGAGGTTATTTAGTTGCTTTAAATGAAATTGAAAACAAAATACAATCATTGCTTGGAAATTCATTTGAAGTATTTCCTGTAGCTATCCCTTACAAAAATACAAAAGCTATTTTCTTGTTTTTAGTTCAAAAAGAAGAAAATATTAATTTTTATAATATTAAAAATTATATCAATAGCCATATTTCTTTTTACATGAAACCTAAAAAAATTATTCAACTAGACGATTTTCCTCGTACTTCTTCTGGTAAGATTAATCGAAAAGAATTAGAAAAAATGGCTATAGTTTATATGGAAGAAAATAAAAATAAATATCTTCCTCCTAAAACTAATATAGAAATTGATATTTATAATTATATCAAAGAATTACTTAGTATCGATGATTTTTCTATAACAGATGATTTGATAGAAGATTTAGGCGTAGATTCTTTATCTTTGACCGCTATTTTTACTTATTTAGAAAAATACAATATTTCAATTCAAGATATTTATAACAATTCTAATATAAAAGATTTAGCACATTTTATTGAAAATCGTTCTTCGACTAAATTAGAACCAAATCTAGCAAATATATCTAGTATTGAAATTTTAAATCATGTTAAGAAATTTAATTTGTCAACTATCTTAATTACTGGAACAACTGGTTTTTTAGGAATCCATTTATTAAAAGAATTACTTTTAAATAGTAATGTTGTTCAAATTTATTGTATGATTCGAAACAAAATAAACTTAACTGGAAAAAAACGATTACAAAAAATGATTGATTTTTATTTTCATTCAGATGAGGAGATTTTACAATTAATTGAAAAAAAAGTAATTATTTTAAATGGAGATATTTCAAAAGATAAATTAGGATTAGATAAAAAAACATATTCAGAAATTCGCCAAAAAGTAACTTGTGTCATCAATTGTGCCGCTAATGTAAAACATTTTATAAAACCAGATCAAATTTATAAAGATAATGTGCAAAGTGTCATTAATTTAATTAATTTTTGCCAAGAAGATAATATTTCTTTAGCACATATTTCAACTTTATCTATTGCTGGTTTTAAAACAGATTCTACGGAAAATAAAGTTTTTGATGAGAACACTTTATTTATTCATCAAGATTTTAATAACAATCCCTATTTAATTACTAAATTTGAAGCGGAAAAACAAATTTTAGAAGCGGCACAAAATGGCTTAAATGCTGTAATCTTCAGATTAGGTAATATCATGCCTAGATTTACAGATGGTATTTTTCAGGAAAATGCCAGCCAAAATGTTTTCATAACCTCTTTAAAAGCCATTATTGATGCCAAAGTTATTGCTAAAGATTTTCTTGGTTTAAAATTAGAATTTAGTCCTGTTGATGAATGTGCTTCTATTATTTTAAAATTGTTATTAAAAGGTGATAATAATTCTATCTATCATATTTTAAGTAATAAAGAAATTTCTATTTTAGAAATAAAGACTTTGCTTAAATTTTTGAATTGTGATATATTGGATGTTGATTTAAAGACTTTTATTGAGGAATTAAATCAAAAATCAGATGAATATACTAAAGAATATATTTTAAGTAATAATTTAAATACTTATTCACAAGATATTACTTTATCAAAATTAGAAGAATTAAATATAGAGTGGCCTTCTATTGATATGGATTATATGAATAAAATTTTAAATATTATAGATAGGATGTGATTTTATGAAAACCAAATCTACAAAAGAATTAAAACTTTTTAAGCTAAAATTTATCTCTACCATTTTAGTAGTTGATTTGATTACGATTATATTAGTTTATTTTATCATGCCTTTAGTTCAAAATTTTCCTCCTCTTTCAGAGGATTTTGCTTTTCAGAAAGAAGTTCAACAAGTTACTCATATTCAGCAATACGCTATTGTTTACTTGATTAGCATTACCATTCACTTAACTTCTTTTAAATTGCTTATGAAAAAAATTTATCAATATCTAAATAAATATTATAGAAAGGAAAAAATCTCTTATTCTGAAATTAAAGAAATCAGAAAAGATTGTATTAATATTCCTTACAAAGTATTTTTTGTGCAAATGACATTAATTATTTCGGTTGGTATTATCTTTAATTTTATTATGCTTGCCTCTGCTTTTTCTATTTTAAGATTTACTTTAATGATTGTTTCTGTTGCATCCATAGTTTCTATTATTCTTTTGATTGTTACCCAAAAATTCTTATATAATGTCATGATTACTACTTATGAAATATCTAATAAATATGAAAAGAACAATGGATATAGAATTACTAATTCACAAAATTTAATTTTTCAAATGGTACCTTTTATTGCCGTTATTCTGATCATTATTTCTCTAATTGGTTATTCTAAAACTGTCCAACAAGAAGGTTTTTCTACTGGAAATTATTATAAAGCTTATTTAGAATCCAAAAATATATCACCTCAACAAGTATCAATGGAAAGTTTAAAAGAAATCTTATCTACAATACCACTTCAAAACGATTCTCATTATTATTTTATTATTTCTCCACATGATGAAACTATTTTTGTCTCTTCTGAACAAGGAGAAATTAGCGATTTTGTATTAAGTTATCGAGATTATTTTTATGACCAAACCAATGGCTTTTTATATGAAAAATTTGGTGTGGATGAACAATTATATGCTATGGATTTAACAGATATAAATGGAGATACTTGGTATGTTGGATTTAAATATCCCGTTATGGATATGGACTTATTAATTTATTACTTTACAATTATCATCGTTTTACTAGCAGTTTATGCTATCCTATTATATATTTGGTCTCATAATATTTCTAACAATTTAATAAAAACTTCTAATAGTTTAAAAAATATTGTGGACACTAAAAATATCGATAAAGAAAAAATATTACCAATTGCCTCTAATGATGAATTTGGTGATTTGGCTTATTATTATAATAAAATTCAGGAACTAACAGCAAATAATATTGAACAAATCCATAATAACCAAGAAACCTTAATGGAGAGAGAACGTTTGGCTTCTCTTGGACAACTAATTGGAGGAATTGCTCATAACTTAAAAACACCTATCATGTCTATATCAGGTGCAACAGAGGGATTAAATGATTTAATTAAAGAATATGATGCTTCCATCGGAGATCCAGAAGTCAATAATGATGATCATCATGAAATTGCTAAAGATATGCAAAATTGGATTGCAAAAATTAAGACTCACACAGAATACATGTCAGATGTTATCACTGCTGTTAAGGGACAAGCTGTTAATCTTTCTAATGAAGAAGAAGTTTCTTTTACAATAGATGAATTATTAAAAAGAGTTAATATTTTGATGAAACATGAATTGAAAAATGCTATTGTTTATTTAAATATGTCTCTTAAAACAAATGAAAATACTACGATTCATGGAGATATTAATAGTCTAATACAAGTTATTAACAATATGATTTCTAATTCTATCCAATCATATCAAGGAAAACCTGAACAAAATATTGATTTAATTGTAGAAAGACAAGAAAATAAATTAGTCATTTCTATTAAAGATTATGGAAGTGGTATTCCAAAACATATAAAAGATAAATTATTTAAAGAAATGATTACAACAAAAGGTAAAAATGGTACTGGTCTTGGCTTATATATGTCATATTCAACGATTCGTGCTCACTTTAAAGGAACCATTACTGTTGATTCAGAAGAAGGAAAAGGAAGTACATTCCGCATTATCTTACCATTATAATTTAACTTTAAAGATAACTTATTCTTTTGAGCAATTTTAGTGAAAATTGGTGAAAAAAACTTGCTTTTTCCACATTTTATTAATATAATGTGGAAAATAGTAATTATTAATAATGAGGTTGTTGAAATGAGAAAAGGTATTCAAAATTTAGAAAATTCAGAAAATAAAAACTACAAAATTATTGCAGTAGATGATGAAGAAGGAATTATCGATTCTTTATCTATCTTTTTAAAAAGATCTGGCTATAATTTTACTGGTGTAACCAATCCACAAGAAGCCATTGAAAGAGTACAAAAAGAACATTTTGATTTAATGATATTAGACTTTATTATGACTCCTTTCCATGGGGATCAAGTAGTAGAAGAAATTCGAAAATTTAATAAAGAATTATATATTTTATTATTAACTGGACATAAAGATTTAGCTCCACCTTTAGAAACGATTCGAAAACTAGATATTCAAGGATATTGTGAAAAAAGTGATAAATTTGATCAACTTTTGTTATTAATTGAGTCTGGCATAAAGTCGATTGCTCAAATGCATGAAATTAAAAAGATTAATGAAGAATTAAAAAATACCAATGAAATGTTAGAAAAAGCTTATTTAGAAAGTATTGAAACTTTAAGATATACGGTAGAAGCAAAAGATACTTATACTAAAGGTCACTCTGATCGAGTTTCTGCTTATTCTGTTTTAATTGGAAAATCCGTAGGCTTATCAGAAAATGATTTGAAAATTTTACAAATTGGTGGTTTGTTCCATGATATTGGAAAAATTGGTGTACCTGATAGCATTTTATTAAAAGAATCCAAACTAACAGATGATGAATATTCAGAAATAAAAAACCATCCTTCTATTGGAGCCCATATTTTATCAACTGCTACTATTTTCCAAGATATTATACCTATTGTAAAACATCATCATGAAAAATATGATGGAACTGGATATCCAAGTCGCCTAAAGGGAGATGATATTCCTTACTTAGCAAGAATTACTGCTATAGCAGATAGTTTTGATGCGATGACTTCCAAAAGAACTTATCGTGACTGCTTACCTTTAGATACCGTTATAGCAGAATTCAAAAGATGTAAACGGAACCCAATTTGATCCAAAACTTACAGAAGTATTTTTAAATATTTTAGAAAATCATTTTGATGAAATTGAAGCTATTAAAAATACATACTAATAATCATCTAATTTAAAAAGAACCTAGATAATCTTATGTCATTATTAGGTTCTTTTTCTTGAATTTTATATTTTTTACTTTCTATTTAAACATTTTTATTATTTTTAAAAATTAACATAAAGTTTTAGTTTGGTACACATTGTTACATTAAACTTTCATAGAAAGTCCTACTTTTTGCCTTTCTTTGTCAATTTTAATTACTTTTACTTTAATAACATCTCCTACAGAAACTACTTCTGATGGACTTTTAATAAATTTATCACTCATCTCTGATATATGTACTAACCCATCATGTTTCACACCTATATCTACAAAAGCTCCAAAATCAATTACATTTCGAACTGTTCCTGTTAATATCATACCTTCTTTTAAGTCCTCTAGTCTTAAAACGTCACTACGAAGAATTGGCTTTGGCATATCTTCACGAGGATCTCTTCCTGGTTTAGATAATTCTGTTATAATATCTGACAACGTCATTTCTCCTATTTCTAATTCTTTTGACATAATAGGTATATTTACATTTTTTAATTGTTTTTTTAATTGTTCTAACTTTTCTTTATCCTTTAAATCTTTTTTATCAAATCCAAGATTTCTTAATAACTGTTCCGCTTTTTCATAGCTTTCTGGGTGTACAGCTGTTACTTCGATTGGATTATCTCCATCTAGAATTCTTAAAAATCCAGCACATTGCTCAAATGCTACTTTTCCTAATTTTGGTACTTTTAATAATTGTTTTCTGTTTTTTAATTTTCCATTTTCATCTCTGTATTTTACGATATTTTTAGCCAATGTCTGATTAATTCCAGATACATAAGAAAGTAAGGATGGAGTCGCTGTATTAACATCTACTCCTACTTTATTAACGGCATCTTCTACTACTCCTGTTAAACTTTCTTGTAATTTCTTTTGGTTAACATCATGTTGATATTGCCCTACACCTATTGCTTTTGGATCAATTTTTACAAGTTCTGCTAAAGGATCTTGCAATCTTCTTGCAATTGATATAGCTCCTCTTATTGATACATTTATATCTGGATATTCTTCTGTTGCAAGTTTTGAGGCTGAATATACAGACGCTCCCGCTTCACTTACAATAACATAGTGAACTGGTCTTGTTACTTCTTTTAACATATCGGCTACAAACATTTCTGATTCTCTAGAGGCTGTTCCGTTTCCAATAGCAATCATATCTACTTTATCTTTTTCAATCAATTTTAGTAATTCTTTTTTAGCTCCTTGCACATCATTTTGTGGCTCTGTTGGGTATACTGTTGTATAATCTAATACTTTTCCCGTTTCATCAATCACGGCTATTTTACAACCCGTTCTATAAGCTGGGTCAAATCCCATAACTGTTTTCCCTTTAATAGGCGCCCCAAGAAGTAATTGTTTTGAATTTTGACCAAATACCTTAATAGCTTTTTCCTCTGCTTTTTCTGTTAAGTCACTACGAATTTCTCTTTCAATTGATGGTTCTATTAGCCTTTTGAATGAATCTAATATAGTCTCTTTTAGCATACCGCGTAAATTGTGTTTCGCCTTTTATTACATCTCTTTCTATGTAAGCTAAAATTTTCTCTTCTGGTTTTTCTACTTTTACCTTCAAAAATTCTTCTTTTTCTCCACGATTAATTGCTAAAATTCTATGGCTTGGTATATATTTAATTGCTTCTGAATACTCATAATACATCTCATAGTTTGATTTTTCTTCTTTAGATGCTTTCGTCTCAATTTTCCCTTCTCGATAACATTGTCTTTTAATTTCTTTTCTATATTTAGCATTGTCAGAGATATCTTCTGCAATAATATCTAAAGCACCTTGAATTGCTTCTTCTCCATTATTTACAACTTTATCTTTGTTGTTTTTATCTTCTTGTGATAATTTATCAATATTAATATATTCTTTAGCTATTTCATCAATTGGTCTAGTTTCTTTTTGTTCTATAATAATTCCGAGCTAATGGTTCGAGTCCTTTTGCTTTTGCTATCGTTGCTCTAGTTTTCTTTTTAGGTTTATAAGGTCTATAAATATCTTCGACTTCTGCTAATGTTTTACTAATAGCTACTGCTTGTAATATTGCATCAGTTAGTTTTCCTTGTTCTTCAATTGATTTAATAACTTCTTCTTTTCTTTGTTCTAGATTTCTTAAATAATTTAATCTTTCTTCTAAATTCCTTAAAATTTCATCTGAAAGTCCTCCTGTTACCTCTTTTCTATATCTCGCAATAAAAGGAATCGTATTACCATCATCAATTAACTTAATAGTAGCTTCTACCTGTTGTTGTTTAATATTTAATTCTTCTGCTATTATTTTTATAATTTTTTCCATCGTTTATAACTTCCCTTCTTTATCATGTTATCAAATTTTTTTATTCTATTCCTAAATATTGATTATAAGTAACTTCTCTATCGATTACCTTTCCATTTTCTTTCAGGTCAATAATTCGATTAGCTACCGTTTGTGTTAATTCATGATCATGTGAAGTAAATAAAATATTTCCTATAAATCTTTTCATTCCTTCATTCACAGAAGTGATGCTTTCCATATCCAAATGATTTGTTGGCTCATCAAATAGTAAAAAATTTGCTCCTGATAGCATCATCTTTGATAAAACACATCTTACTTTTTCTCCACCAGATAAAACCTTTACTTGTTTTAAGGCTTCATCACCAGAAAATAGCATTCTTCCTAAAAAACTCCTTACATATGTTTCATCTGGATCTTTAGAATATTTTCGAAGCCATTCAGTTACATTTTCATCTGTATTAAACAAATAATTATTATCTTTTGGAAAATAATCTTTCGTAATAGTAGTTCCCCAAATTAGTTCTCCTTCATCTGGTTCTAATTCTCCAGCAATAATTTGGAATAATACTGTTTTTGCTAATTCATTGTCTGCTAAAAAAGCAATTTTATCTCCTTGTTTTACATCGAAACATAATTTATCCAATACTTTTACTCCTTCTATTGTTTTAGATAAATTCTTTACCTGTAAAATTTCTTTTCCTGGTTCTCTATCTGGTTTAAAGTCCACATAAGGATATTTTCGATTGGATGGTTTAATTTCTTCTAATTCGATTTTTTCTAGTGTCTTTTTTCTAGAAGTTGCTTGTTTAGATTTAGATGCATTAGCACTAAATCTAGCAATAAAATCTTGTAACTCTTTTATTTTTTCCTCTTTTTTCTTATTTTGATCACGTGCTTGTTTTAAGGCAAGTTGACTAGACTCATACCAAAAATCATAGTTTCCTGGATATACTTTAATTTTTCCAAAATCAACATCTGCAATATGTGTACATACTTTATTTAAAAAGTATCTATCATGCGATACTACAATTACTGTGTTTTCAAAATCTATTAAAAAATCTTGTAACCAATTGATACTCTTTAAATCTAAATCATTAGTTGGCTCATCTAATAATAATACATCTGGATTTCCAAACAAGCTTTGTGCTAGTAGTACTTTTACTTTATCTCTTGCCTCTATCTCTTTCATAAATTTATAATGATTTTCTGGAGCAATTCCTAAATTGTTTAAAATAATAGCTGCATCTGATTCGGCATTCCATCCATCTAATTCACTAAATCTTTCTTCTAGTTTTGCTGCTTTCATACCATCTTCTTCAGAAAAATCAGGTTTTGCATAAATTTTTTCTTTCTCTTTCATAATATCATAAAGTTCTTTGTTCCCCATGATAACTGTATCCATTACACTATACTCTTCAAAAGCAAAGTGATCTTGTTTTAAAACAGAAATTCTTTCTCCTTTGTTAAGGCTAACATCTCCTTTACTTGGTTCAATCTCTCCTGATAAAACTTTAAGAAATGTCGATTTTCCTGCTCCGTTAGCTCCTATGATTCCATAGCAATTTCCTTTTCCAAACTGAATAGTTACATCTTCAAATAATACTCTTTTTCCAAATCGAATAGTTACACCGTTTGCACTTAACATTGTTTTCTCCTCCTTAATCTTTGGTATTATACACTATTTTTATCTCCATTTCAAGGGGAAACTAAAAGACATTCTTTGCCTTAAAAGAATGTCTTAATTATTATTTTTTATCTTATTACTAATCTTTATCATTAAATAATAGTTTAATTCCCCATAATCCAGATATACCTACTAATCCGTAGACAATTCTTGAAAGAAAGGTCATATCTCCAAAAATAGCTGCCACTAAATCAAAATTAAATAAAGCAATTAATCCCCAATTGATAGCACCTATTATGATTAATAATAATGCAATTTTATCAATTACTTTCACTTTTTTCCCCCTTTTTATTTTCTACTATTTTAAGTATAATAATTTTTTATTAGTATATGTTTTTCATTTAAAATTATGCATTTTATTGAATTTTTTTATTTTTTATGATACTTTATATTCAGAAAATTTTCAAAAAGGAGGTTCTTATTTTGAGAAGAAATCATAGAGGAAATAGAAAATTTAAAAAATCCAATTACCAAATTTCTGACAAAAAAACAATTAAAAATTTAACTTTTGTTGTTCTTTTCCTCTTTATAATATTAATTGGTGTTATTATCTTTTATGCATTTCGTAATACTAATTCATCTCAATCATTTTTAGAAGTTTCTAGTGAGCATTCCAATTTAAATTCTTCTATAGACAATTCTGAAAATAATATACAAGAAGAAAAACAAGAAGAAACAGACTCTACTTTTACCATGACAGCTATTGGTGATATTATGTGCCACAATACACAATATTGGGATGCGTATGATAAAAATACAGATGAATATGATTTTTCTTATGTTTTTGAAGATATTTATCGCTATATTAAATCTTCTGATATTGCTATTGGAAGTTTAGAAACCACATTTGCCGGTGCTGAACGCGGATATAGTAGTTATCCAACTTTCAATACTCCTGATAATTTAGCTTATTGTTTAAAAAAAATAGGAATTGATGTTTTATCCACTGCTGGAAATCATGCTTTAGATACAGGATTCTCTGGACTATCAAGAACAATCGACATATTAGATAAAGCTGACATTTCTCATGTAGGCACTTATCAAACTCGGAGAAAGTCGTGAAAAAATTTTATTTAAATACGTAAAAGGAATAAAAATTGCTTTTCTTAATTATACTTATGGCACAAATGGAATTCCAATCCCTACTGGAAAAGATTTTTGTGTTAATCTAATAAATAGAGATTTAATCAAAAAAGACATTGAAAATGCAAAGGCTCAAAATGCAGATATTATTGTTAGTTGTATGCATTGGGGAATTGAATATCAAACTAAAGCTAATTCAACACAAAAAGACCTAGCAGACTTTCTTTTTGAAAATGGAGTAGACATTATTTTAGGAAATCATCCACATGTATTAGAACCAATGGAAAAAAGGACTGTCGTTTTGGATGATGGCACTGTAAAAGATGGTTTTGTTATTTATGCATTAGGTAACTTTATAGCAGACCAAAAATCAGAGGACACAAGAAATTCTATCATCTTAAATTTAAAAATAACCAAACATACCAATGGTAAAATTACCATTGATAAAGCTGATTATATTCCTATTTATATGTATAAAAATAACTCTCTTACCATAAAGAAAATGAAGTTACTAGATATAGAAAAAAATATTTATAATTATGAAACTGGTGCAAATACTTCAATTGATTCATCTACTTATCAAAATTTAAAAATACAACTAGAAAAAATTAAAAATATTGTAGGAGAAGGATTTTAAAATAAAAATCAGATATACAAAAAAAATTTTGTATATCTGATTTTTTATTATTATTGTTTTTATATAAATTAATCTAACATATCTTTTTTCTTTAGCCACCAAGTTACTAAAAAGGTTAATATAACAGAAATTAGTATCATAGCAGCAAATCCAAATGGACTGTTTTGGAATGGTAATCCCACATTCATTCCCCAAAAGCTAGAAATCATAGTTGGAACAGCTAAAACAATTGTAATTGAAGTTAAAAATTTCATTACGCCATTTAAGTTATTAGAAATAATAGAAGCATACGCATCCATAGTTCCATTTAAAATATTACTATAAATTTGAGCCATTTCAATAGCTTGTCTATTTTCTGTAATAGCATCTTCTAGGATTTCTTCATCATCTTCATACAATTTTACAATTTTACCTCTCATTGTTTTCTCCATGATGATTTCATTTGATTTTAAAGAAGTCGTAAAATATACTAATCCTTTTTCCAAACTTAATAATTTTAGAAGTTCTTTATTTTTCATTGAATTTTTCAATATATATTCTGCAATTTCTGTTTCTTTATTAATCTGTTTTAAGTAACTTAAATAATAAGAAGAATTTAAATATAAAATTTGAAAAATAAATCTAGTCTTCTTATAGGTTTGAAAATTCTTTATCTTTTTCTTTTCAAAATCTTCTATTATTTTATTTTTCTTTAAAGATACTGTAACAAAAAAATCATCTCTTACTACAATCATACCTAGTGGCATTGTAGTATAAACATCATTATCTTCATTTTTTTCTATAATTGGAACATCTACAACAAAAAGTTTTGTATTATCATCCTCTTCTTGGTCAATTCTTGCTTTTTCTTCATAGTCTAAAGAATCCCTAATAAAACCCTCTTGAATTTGAATACTTTCGCAAACATTTTTAATTTCAGATTCCGACGGATTTACTAAATTAATCCATGATCCTTTTTTAAATTCTTTAATTTCTTCTAACTTATTGGTTTCTACATTAGTATAATATATTTTTAGCAAATCCATCACACCTCTT
>CANQZU010000033.1 GCA_947628415.1 uncultured Clostridia bacterium
AATTAGTCATGGTTATACTTTTAAAAATATTACAAAAAATACACCAATGGTAACACATAAACCAAATAATTAGAAAAGTTTAAAATATTAGTTGTTGTTTTTATTTTATGCTTTTCTTTCTATTACTTTATTTAACAAAATAGTAACTGATATAAAATTAATAACAGAAATAATAATTATTCTTATAATAATTCTCATTATTGGTGCAAGTTGGGAAATATTAAACCACCAATTAAATCCTGTTAGACCAATCATAAATAAAATTGTTAAAATAATAGTAAGGGTCAATCGATAGATAGATATTGGTAATTTACTTTCTTCACTCTTTCTTGTTTTAGTTAAAGTAAATAATAATATAATGCCACAAATTCCCGTACTAATTACACATAAACTTGAATATTGCTCTTGTGATACAACTCCATATTTATTTAAAATTGATATAACAAAAATGTTAAGTGCTACTGTTAAAGCAGTTGGAAGTGCTTTTATCATTACATTTTGCAAAAATTTTCCTTGCACTTTTTCTTTATTTGGTTCTAATGCCAACAAGAAAGATGGAATTCCAATTGTAACTAGACTAATTAGACTCATTTGTATAGGTACAAACGGATAGCTATTTTGCATTATTAAAAACATAATAGCAAGGATACACGAATAGATAGTTTTTACTAAAAATAAAGAGGCAGAACGCTGAATGTTATTTATAGTTCTTCTTCCTTCTACAACAATTTTTGGCATAGAAGCAAAATTAGAATCTAATAAAATAAGTTGAGATACACTTTTTGTAGCATCACTGCTATTTGCCATAGCTATACTACAATCTGCTGTCTTTAGGGCTAATACATCATTTACCCCATCTCCTGTCATGGCTACTGTTTTTCCTCTTTTTTGCATAGCCTCTACTAATTGTTTTTTTTGAGTAGGAGAAACTCTACCAAAAATACTATATTTATTAGCTATCTCTTCTACTTGTTCTTCTTCTATATTAGACATATCAATATATTTATCATGATTTTTTAAACCTACTTGTTTTGCAATTTTAGAAACAGTAATTGGATTATCACCTGAAATAATTTTTATTGCAACTCCTTGTTTTTCAAAATATTCTAGGGTGCTTTTAGCTTCTTTTCGAATTTTGTCAAATAGGCATATTAGTCCTACTATTTCAATACTTTCTGGTAATTCTTTATTTACACATGCTTTTTCAGAATAAGCCAATACTAAAACTCTATAATTTTGAGCTTGTTCTTCAATTATTTTTTTATATTTTTCCCATTGATTTTTTAAAATAATCTCTGGAGCACCTATTACATAAGTTCCTTGATTACCAAAAGTAACTCCAGACCACTTTGTTTGAGAAGAAAATGGTATCTTTTGTGTTGGTTCCCACTGATTACTTACCTTTATAAAATAATCTTTTATGGCTTGTATAGTGGTATTTTCATCCTCTTGTGCATTAGCTATATTTCCTAGTATATTTTCCATTTCTTCTTTGGTTCGGTTAATTGGGATAAAGTCTTTTACCTCCATAATTCCTTCTGTTAAGGTCCCTGTCTTATCTAAACATAGTGTATCTACTCTTGCTAATGTTTCTATACAATATAATTCTTGCACTAAAACTTTTGAACGAGAAAGTCTTATAACACTTACTGCTAAAACAGTACTAGTTAAAAGAACCAATCCTTCTGGAATCATACCAATAATAGCAGCTACACTTCTTACTACAGCATTATGTATGTTTTCTTCTTGTATATACAAGTGTGAATAAAATAAAGCTAATCCAATAGGAATGATTGCAAAAGTTAAAATTTTAATAATCTTATTTAAAGATTTCATTATTTCAGAATTTATTTTCTTTACATATTTTGCTCCGCTAGAAATTTGAGCGGTATAATTATCTTCTCCTACATGTTTTACTTTTGCTATACATTTACCACTAACAATATAACTTCCTGATAAAAGAATATCTCCTTGTTTTTTAGTAATACTATTTGGTTCACCTGTGATAAAAGATTCGTTTACTTCTACTTCTCCCTCTAATATTTTACTATCTGTTGCTATTTGATTTCCCATGGTTAATTCTGTAATATCATCTAATACTAAATCATAGATAGATATTTCTTGTTTTTTGCCATTTCTTATGACTTTTACTTTACTACTTGCTAGTACAGATAATTTGTCTATTACTCTTTTTGAATGAATTTCTTGAATTGTACTAATGGCTGTATTAATGATAACAATCCCTAAAAACAGCATATTTTTATATGAACCAACTAAAAAGATAGCAATTCCTAAAAATAAATTAAGAAAATTAAATAAAGTAAAAAAGTTATCTTTTAAGATTTTTTTTATGCTTTTTGTTGGTACAGTTGTATCATAATTTACTAAATTTTTCTCTTTTCTTTGCTCAATTTGTTCATCAGTTAACCCTATTTTTATATCAATTTTTTCTTCTGTTTCCATGTTTTTTTCTCCTTTGTATCCATTATAGGGTATTTATTTTTTTCTGTCAATTTATTTCAATTTATGTCTATTATCTATTTTAAACTTTTACTTTTTCTTGATAAACTGTTCTTCCAAATTGCATTTGATTTATCTTTTTTTGTAACTCTATAATAGGAATTGGTAAAAGAGAAATAATTATAACAATAATCCATTGTGTTTGAGTTAAGGAAACTAACTTGAAAATACTAGTTAGAGATGGTATCAAGACCACACATGTTTGCAAAATAGTTCCTAATAAGAAACTTCCTATTAAAAATTTATTTTCTAAAATTCCAATTTTAAAAATTGATTGTTCACTTTTTATATTAAAACTGTGGACAAGTTCTAATAATCCCATGCAAAGAAAAGCCATTGTTCTTCCTACTTCTAAGTTATAATATTTATTTCCAATACTAAAAGCAACTAAAGTCAACATACCAATCATAATACCTTCTACGACAATTTTATTCCATAATCCATCTGCAAAAATTCCTTTTCTTTTGCTAACTGGTTTTCTCTTCATTATGTTTTTATCTGGTGGTTCTAATCCAATAGCAATGGCTGGTAATGAATCTGTTACTAAATTAATCCATAGCAATTGAATAGCTAATAAAGGAGATTTTAATCCTAAAACTAATCCCATAAAAATGGTGACAATTTCTCCTATATTGGTAGCAATTAAAAAATGAATCGCTTTTCTAATATTATCATAAATATTTCTTCCCTGTTTAACCGCTTCTACAATAGTCACAAAATTATCATCTGCTAAAATCATATCAGCTGCATTTTTAGCAACATCTGTGCCATTCTTTCCCATGGCAATTCCAATATCTGCATTTTTCAAAGCTGGGCTATCATTTACTCCATCACCCGTCATAGCCACAACTGCTCCTGTTTTTTGCCAAGCTTTTACAATTCTTACTTTATGCTCTGGCGTTACTCTTGCAAATACAGAATACTTTCCTATGTTTTTCTCTAACTCTTTTTGTGGCATTTCATCTAATTCTTGTCCAGTAATAGCTTTCTCATCTGGACGTAATATTGTTAATTCTTTGGCAATAGCTTTTGCTGTTGTAATATGATCTCCTGTTATCATAACAGTTTTAATTCCTGCTTTTCTACATGTTTTAACTGCTTCCTTTACCCCTTCTCTTGGCGGGTCAATCATTCCCATTAACCCTACAAAAATCAAATTATTTTCTAAACTATTGGTATCTATCTTTTGTGGAAGAACATCTAAATCTTTATAGGCTACTGCAATTACTCTTAAAGCTTTTTTTGCCATTTTCTCATTTTCTTTTTGTATTTTTATTTTTTCTAAATTAGAAATATCTCCAGAAATTCCTTGTATTTGTTTTTGACATCTCTGTAATAAAACATCTGGGGCCCCTTTTGTAATAATTCGATATCGATTTCCTATTTTATGAATAGTTGTCATCATTTTTCTATTTGAGTCAAAAGGAATTTCATTTATTCTTGGCATCAACTGATATAACTGTTTTTTATTTTTTCCATAATTTATTCCTTGTTTTACAATAGCAATTTCTGTTGGATCTCCTTTTACTTCAGTCTTTCCTTCTTGATATACTATATCACAATCTGTACACATACAACCAAGTTCTATAGTAAAATTGACATCTGCACTATTAATTTCTATTACTTTCATTTGATTTTGTGTTAAAGTTCCTGTTTTATCAGAACAAATAACAGAAGAACTTCCTAATGTTTCTACAGCTGGCAATTTCCTAATAATTGCATTTTTCCTTGCCATTTTTGTTACACCAATAGATAGCATAATGGTCACAATAGCGGGTAATCCTTCTGGTATTGCAGCAACTGCCAATCCTACCGAAGTCATAAACATTTCAATAGGATCAATTTTTTTTATCAATCCTATTGTAAAAATAATAAAACATATTGCTAAACACACCAATCCTAGAATTTTTCCTACTTGTCCTAATTTTCTTTGGATTGGTGTTTGTGGTGCTTTTTCTTCTATCATCATGTTAGCAATTTTTCCTACTTTGGTATCCATTCCTATTTCTGTTACTACCATTTTTCCATGCCCATTTACAACCATACTAGTCATAAAAGCCATATTATTTTTGTCTCCGAGCAGATATATTTGGCTTACAAATAATATTAGCATCTTTTAATACTGCTTCTGTTTCTCCTGTTAAACTAGATTCTTCTATTTTTAAATTAAAGCTTTCTAAAATTCTACCATCTGCTGGTACATAATTTCCTGCTTCTAACAATAGAATATCACCTGGTATTAATTCTTCTGCATAAATTTCATCTGTTATACCATTTCTTATTACTTTGGCTTTGGGTGGTGTCATTTTTTGTAGAGCTTCTATTGATTTTTCTGCTTTTGCTTCTTGCAAAACTCCCATAAAAGCATTGAAAACAACAATAGCTATAATGATAATTGAGTCAATATAATCATTTTCTCCTTGCCTATTTGAAACAAAAGCAGATATAATAGATGCTAAAATTAGAATTATAATCATAAAGTCATTAAATTGCTTGATAAATTTTATTAAAATACTTTCTTTTGGTTTGTTTTTTAATTTGTTTTTCCCGTATTTTTCTTGCCTTTTTTTAACTTCTTCTTTTGTTAATCCATATCTTTCATTGGTTTCTAATTTTTTTAAAACTTCCTCTTTTCTTAACGTTTCCCACATACTTTTCTCTCCTTTGTATATATTCTTGCTTCATTGTATGTGGCTTGTACTTTATTTATGACATTTTTTAGGATTTTAGAATTTTAATCTTTCCCTAATTTCATAGATAGTAATTTTGAAATTCCGTTTTCTTCCATCGTTACACCATACACAGTATCTGCTACTTCCATGGTACCTTTTCTATGGGTAATAACTAAAAATTGTGTATCTTTTGAGAATTTTTTTAAGTATTCAGCAAATCGATAAACATTAACATCATCTAATGCTGCTTCTATTTCATCTAAAACGCAAAATGGTGCTGGATTAATCTTTAAAATGGCAAATAATAGGGCAATAGCTGTAAATGCTTTTTCTCCTCCAGATAATAGCATCATATTCTGTAACTTTTTTCCTGGTGGCTGTACTGTTATCTCAATACCGCATTCTAAAATATTTTCTTCATCTTCTAGTTTTAAAGAAGCATTTCCTCCTCCAAATAACTCTCTAAACACTTCTTCAAAATTTCGGTTAATAATATCAAATTGTGTTTTAAATTGTTCTTTCATTGTAGATGTCATTTCTTGAATAATTTTTCTTAATTTATTCATTGTGTCTTCTAAATCTACTCTTTGTTCACACATAAAGTCATATCGTTCTTTCATATTTTTATACTCTTCAATGGCATTAACATTAACACTCCCTAAATCTCTAATTTCTTGTCTTAATTGATTTACTCTTTTTTGTGTCATTGCTACATTGTCTGGTTTTTTGTATTCTTTTACTGTATTTGGTGTTAATTCATATTCTTCCCACATTTTATTTATGATGCTATTCATATCATCTTCTAACTTTGTTTTCTTTACATCAATTTTTACTATTTGAGCTTTTAAATCTTCTATAATACTAAATTTATCGTTTATTTCTTTTTCTTGGTTTGTAAGTTTTTCATTTTTATGAATTCTTTCTTGCTTTAATTCTTCAATCTTCGATCCACTATTTTTTACATCTTCTTTGATTTTTTCTATTTTTTCATAAATTTCTTTAATAGATTGTTCTAATTCAAAATTATCATGTCCTATTTGCTCTATTTGCTGTTCTTTCTTCTCTATGCTTTGATTAGCATTTTCAATTTCTGTTTTTATTCTTTCTTGAATTTCTTCAATAGAAGCTTCACTCTCATCAAAGGAAGAAACAGATATTTTCAGATTGGTAATGTCAAAATTTAAATCATCTACTTGTTTTTGATTATCTTGGTTTAATTTTGCAAATTCTGAAATTACTTTTGTTAGTTCTTCTGTTTCCTTTGTTAATTCTTCTATTTGCTTTTGAAGCTTTTCTTGAGTATCATGCGCTTCTTGTTTTTGTTTTTCTAAATTTTCTTGCTCTTCTTTTAAATGATTTAAACGATTTTGTATTTTTTCAATATTTTCGTCTATTGCTATTACTTTTTGTTTTTCTGTTGCATAAGTAATCTCCATTTCTTGTAATTCTTTTTCTAGGCTACTAGCATTTTCTAAAATATCTTGTATTGATTCTTCATATTCTTGCTTTTCTTTTTCTATTTTATCAATTTTTGCCTTTAAATTTTTGATGTCTTTTTCTAATTTTTCAATTTCTCTTCCTCTTCCTAAAATATTAACCGTTTTTTTAGCAACAGATCCTCCTGTAATAGAACCAGAAGCATTTATGATATCTCCTTCTAGCGTTATAATTCTAAAAGTATAGGCATTTTGTTTAGCAACTTTAATTGCTGTATCCATTGTGTCGACAACAACTGTTCTTCCTAATAAACTAATAACAATTTGTTCATATTTTTTATGAAATTTTATTAAATCGGAAGCAATTCCAATAAATCCTTTTTCTCCTTTTCCTTTTATATTATCTATTTTTTTACCTTTTACAGAAGCAATTGGCAAAAATGAGGCTCTTCCTAAATTATTTTTTCTTAAATGTTCTACTAATTTTTTAGCATCTTCCTCTGTTTCTGTTACAATATTTTGCAGGCTTGCTCCTAAACACATTTCAATTGCTGTTTGGTATTCATCTGGAACTTCTATTATATTAGCTAATACGCCATGCATTCCTTTTCCTAATTCTTTTATTGACTCACAATCTTTTAAAAGAGATTTTACACTTTTTATATATCCCTCTTTTTCTTTTTCTGTTTCAATTAAAAATTTAAGTTTTGATTCTTTAATTCTCATTTCATTTTGATAGTTATTTTTGCTTATTTCATATTGTTTTATTTTTTTATCTGCTTCTTCTTTGGTCTGATTTATTTCTTCCATTGCTTTTAATACTTTGTTTCTTTTACTATCAATTTCATAAAATGATTTGGCAATTTCCTCCTTTTGAAGTCTGGTACTATCTAATTCTGATATATAACTATTTATTTCATTTTTAATCTGATTTTGTCTTTTTTGGTCATTTTCATAATTGATTTGTTGTGTATTTATTTGAGCTTGCCATTCATATTTTTTATCTGTATTTTCTTCTACTTTTGCTTTATATTTTTCTATTTCTAGTTCTTTACTTGATAATGTTTTAGTAATTTTTGCTAATTCTTCTTCTTTTTGTTGTAATTCTTTTTCAAATTTTTCTTTATTTTGTTTTAAATTTATTTTTCTTTCTTCTTTTTGTAAAATCTCTTCTTCTAATTCTTGCTTTTTTTTCTTTGTTTCTTCTATTTCTTTTTCAAATCTTGTTTTATTTTCTTGATTACTATGAATTCTGGTATTTGCTACATTGATATCTGAATTTAGCATTTCAATTTCTTTTTGGCTTTCAAATCCAAGGTTTGCCATTTCTTCTATTTGATTTGTAATTTCGTCTACTTGTCTTTTTAGTTCTTCTTTTAATGCTTTCATTTTTTCTAAATTTTCTTCTTCGTCTTTGCATTGTGAAGATGATATTTCTTCATCTTTTATAATTTCTTCTAGACTAGCTTTGTATTTATCAATATTATGCAAAAACAATCCTATTTCAATACTTTTTAATTCTTCTTTCAGTGTTAAAAATTGTTTTGCTTTTTCAGATTGCATTTTTAATGGTTCAATATTACTTTCAATTTCTGTTAAAATATCATGTATACGAAGTAAATTTAATTTTGTTTGTTCTAATTTTTTTTCACTTTCTTGTTTTCTGACTCTATATTTTACAATACCAGCTGCTTCCTCAAAAATATGTCTTCGATCTTCTGATTTATTGCTTAATATTTCATCAATTTTACCTTGTCCAATAATAGAATATCCATCTCTTCCAATTCCTGTATCCATAAATAATTCTAATACATCTTTCAGTCTACATGGTACTTTATTAATAAAATATCCTGTTTCTCCACTTCGATATATTTTTCTTGTTATTGTTACTTCTGTATATTCTATTGGTAATGTTCCGTCTGAATTATCAAATATTAAAGAACCTTCGGCAAATCCCAAAGATTTTCTATTTTGTGTTCCAGCAAATATTACATCGAAAGATTTACTTCCTCTTAAAGATTTCATACTTTGTTCACCGAAGAATCCATCGAATACTATCTGATATATTACTTTTTCCTGAACCATTTGGGCCGATTACTCCCGTAATTCCTGGTCTAAATTCTAATACAGTTTTATCGGCAAATGATTTAAAACCCTGTAATTCTAGTCTTTTTAAATACATTTCTTATCACCTTAGTCAAGTTTATACTATTTTTTGGTTTTTGTAAAGAATTTTATCAGACATAATCTTATCTTTTATTTTAAATTTATACAAATTTAGCGTTTGATACAATTTTAGCAATATTATAGATCAAACGCTGTTTAGCTGGTGTGCATGTAATTAATGTTTCGTACAATTCTTTGTCTAAATAATTAGACGCTTCTGTTGCTGCTCCTCCTATTAAGTATTCTATTTTGGTATCTAACACTTTACTAATTTGTGCTAATCTTTTTAAATTTATTTGTGCTCCTCTTTCAATTCTACTAATATAGCCAACTGCTACATCAATTTCTTCAGACAACCTTTCTTGTGACCAACCTTTTTTCTTTCTTGCTTCTCTAATTCTTTGCCCTATAATGCTATAATCAATATCCATACTATCACTTCCTTTTCAGAAGTAAATATAACACTATAAGTTCTATTTGTCAATATACTTTTAGAATTTATATGTAAAATTTTATTTCGTCGTTTTTGTGTAAAAAAAAAGAACCTATAAAAAAACAAAATTTTTAATAGGCTCTTTATTTTTTATTGTTGAACTGCTTTTTCAGCATATTGATTATTGATAATTTTGTCATATGGTGCTTTTTCTTGTAATTCTCCTGCCATTGTCATAACTTCTTCTAATCGGTTAAAAACTTCTTCTTTTAAAATTGGTGTATCGTTCCATGCATCAATATCTTTATAGTTTTGAATAACAGTTGCAAGTAAATCTACATCTGTATCAGGGAAAAAGCTTTGAATAACTTCTGCTATTTCTTTTGCTGTGTGTTCTTTAACCCATTGTTGTCCTTGATAAATAGCATTTGTAAATTTTTGAATAGTATCTTGGTTTTTCTCTATATAACTTTTTTTTGCAAAATAAGCTGTGTAAGGAATTTCTCCTGCTGCTTCTCCTACTGATTGCACAATATAACCTTTACCTTGATTTTGTGTTAAAGATGCTGTTGGTTCAAATAAAGTAACATAGTCTGCATTGCCACTTGCAAAGGCACCTGCCATTAAATCAAATTTAATGCTATCATCTAGTACTAAATCTTTTTGTGGATCAATACCATTTTTCTTTAAGACGTACTCTAATGTCATATAAGGTACTCCACCTTTTCTTCCTGGTATAACTGTTTTTCCTTTTAAGTCTTGCCAACTAAAATTATTTGTTTGATTTCTAGCTACTAAAAAAGAACCATCTTTTTTAGTCATTTGTGCAAATACTTGTGTATAATCTTCTTTTCCTTCATTATAAACATAAATAGAAGCTTCTGGTCCGAGCAAAACCAATATCACATTGTCCTGCAAGTACTGCTGTCATTACAGCATCTGCTCCTTGCCCAGTTGTTAATTCTATATTCATACCAGCTTTTTGAAAATAGCCGTTATTAATAGCTACATATTGTGGAGCATAAAAAACAGATCTGGTTACTTCATTTACTTGTATTGTTTCTAATTTTTGATTGTTTGGATTTTTATACTTTATTATAATTCCTACTATACTACATGCAATAGCAAGAATTACAATTATTCCAACTATTATAATTCTTTTTTTCAAAATTATTCCTCCTTATTTAAATTTTTTTGAATGTAGGATAAATTTTTCTAATGCTAATACTGCTGTATACATGATTCCTGCTACTACGCCCAATATAAGCACACTTGTCATAACTAAATCTAGTTTAAATACTTGACCTCCATATACAATTAAGTAACCAAGGCCTGCTTTGGAAACTAAAAATTCTCCTGATATTACTCCTACTAAAGAAAGTCCTATATTTACCTTTAAGGAATTAATAAAAGTGGACAAATTAGCAGGTATAATAATTTTAGTTAAAATTTGTCGTTTTGAAGCTTTAAAGGTTTTTGCCATTTTTATAACTTCTTGATCAGTTTTTAAAAAGCCATTTAAGTTTTCAAGAATTGTTACAATTAAAGAAATTGCAACTGCCATTACAATAATAGCTGGTGTTCCTGCTCCTACCCATATAATAATAACTGGTCCGCAAAGCTACTTTTGGTAAACTATTTAATACCACTAAATATGGCTCTGCAACTTTTGATAAGAATTCTGACCACCACAAGATAATAGCAATAATTATACCAAGAATTGTTCCTAATAAAAATCCAATTACTGTTTCATATACGGTAACACCAATGTGTTTTATTAAATCATTAGAACCTAAATTAATAAAAGTTTCCCATATTCTACTTGGTTGACTCATCATAAAGCTATCAATTATTTTTCTGTCTGCTAGTATTTCCCATATAGCAAGAAAACCTATTAATATAACAATTTGTGTCAACCAAACTAAATATTGTTTATATTTTTTCTTTTTTAAATATTGTTTTCTTTCTTTAGATATTTGTTTCTTCATCAACACCAAGCTCCCTCCATAAAGTATTAAAATATTGGCTAAATTTAGAATTTTCTCTACAATTAATTGGATTTCTATTTTCCATTTCAAAGTCTATTTTATGAATATCTTTTATAGTTCCCGGTCTTGTACTTAAGACTAGTACCTTATCTGACATACTAATAGCTTCTGAAATATCATGTGTTACGATAATAGCACTCATTCCTTCTTTTCGTAAGATGTTATAAATATCATTGGTTACCATTATTCTTGTTTGGTAGTCTAGAGCAGAAAATGCTTCATCTAATAGTAGAATTTTGGGCTTTACTGCTAAAGTTCGAATCAATGCTACTCTTTGTCTCATTCCACCAGATAATTCTGAAGGATATTTATCCTTAAAATCATATAAGTCGTATTTTTTTAGTAATTCTTCAACATAATGTTTGTTTTCTTTGTTCTTTTTTCCTTTAATTTCTAGTCCGAAACATAGTATTACTTAAAATAGTTCTCCATTCTAGCAAGCAATCTCTTTGAAGCATATATCCTACCTTTGGGGATATTCCTTCCATTTTTTCTCCTTCTATGTAGATTTCTCCTGATGTCTTTTTTTCTAATCCTGCTATAATAGAAAGAAGTGTAGATTTTCCACATCCACTTGGTCCAATGATACTGACAAATTCTCCTTTTCCTACTCGAAAATTAACATTTTGAATGGCTAGTACTTCTCCTTCTTTATTTTGATATTTTTTGCTTACATTTTTGACTTCTAGTATTTTCTCCATTGTTTGCCTCCTTGTCATTTATCCTAATATATTTTATGTTAAATTTTGTAAAGTCGTTCTTATTTACTTCTTTGCAAACTAAAAAACAGACCTTTTATTATGGTCTGCTCCTTATTGTTTATTTTGTTGTAATTCTTTTATTTTTTATTTTTTCTAAAATTTCTTTTTGTTCGTTTTCATTTAACATATTTTTTAATAAATAACTTATGCCATCAGCTATTTTTTCTGATTTTTTTACCTCTTTTATGGATTGAATTATGCAATTTATATTACTTATTAGCTCTTTTTTATTTTGTGATTTTTCAAGTAACATGCTATAACTAAATATTGTGCCTTTTTCTAATAACATCTGTATGGAAAACTTGTTAATGTCGACTACATTATATTCTAAATCAATTTCATTTTTTTCAAATACATAATCACTAATTTGTTTTGTTTTAAGATTTTGCGGAATTTTCCATTTTTGTTTTCCTGTGTAGATTAAAATAGGAACAATAATAGGATATCCGTGTGTTTTTTTCTGTTTTTCTACTTTTATTCCATTCTTGCATCATATCAATACAATAATTTAACATTCTATATGGCATACTATAATCTATAGTAGATTGATGTTCAATTAAGAAAAATACTTCTCGATTTTTTAATTTATACACTAAATCTATTTCTTTTTCTGTATATCTTTTTGCCATATAACTATTTGTATATCTCATAAGTTCTTCTGCTTTTACTTTTTCTTTTGGTTCTAAAAACTTATTGATAAATTCTTCTGTTTCCTTTTTATCTGCTAAAATGCTTTTTATTAATTTATCTTTCGAATATTTTTTTGCTGATTGATTTAAATGGTATGTTTTACTTTCTTCTGCTAATTGTAATACAGCATTTAACCTCAAAGTATGAATACAATTAATGTAATGTTTATAGGTAAATACCTTCAAATTTTTTCCTCCTTGTAATTTGTTTATTCTAATATTAATTTTTATTAATTAGTAAATTTATGCCTAGATTTTTTATCACCTTATTTCTTTTTAATTTTTTCTTTTTTAATTTTTAATTTGGATTTTTTTTCGACTGATTTTGAATAAAATTTAATTTAGATAGGAAATATGTTTTTATTAAAACATTAAATAGGAAGATTGGCAAGTGTTTCTACAAATCTTCCTATTTTTCGGCAGTATTTCTAATTATTTTTACTGAAAATAATTACTAATTTCTTCTAATCCTTCAAAATTCTTGTGCCTATAAACTTCGTATAATACAATTGATACAGCATTAGATAAATTTAGAGAGCGTAATGTTTTTCTCATAGGTATTCGAATAGTTTTATCTAAATATTTTTGTAAGATATCTTCTGGCAATCCTTTGGTTTCTTTTCCAAACAATAAAAATATTTCATCTATATTTTCATATTTTGGTTCTGAATATACTTGTTTTCCTTTAGTTGTAACAAAAAACATCTCTTTTTCTTCTGGTTTATACTTTTGTAAAAATTCAGTTAATGATTTATGTTCTTCAATTTCTACTTTATCCCAATAATCAAGTCCTGCTCTTTTTACTGCTTTTTCTGATATATCAAATCCTAAAGGATGTACTAAATGTAATTTAGCTCCTGTTGCAGCACAAGTTCTTGCAATATTTCCAGTATTTTGTGGTATTTCTGGTTCTACCATAACTACATGTATTTTCATAATTTTTCCTCTTTTTTATAGTTGTATTTCAGATATGATTATTTCCATTTTATTGTTTAATTTTCCTTGCACAATTATTTTATCATATTTTGACAAATTATGATAGCAAAAATCTGCCATTTCATTATGCCCTTTTACAAGTATAGAACTTTTATTTTTTAACTGCAATGTAAAATAACAAACTGAAATATATTTGCTTTCTATTATAAATTTAAATTCGATATCACTTATAATTATTCCACTTACAAAACATAAATTCATTTTAACTTATCCTTTTTATTTTCGAAAAGAAAATATATTCAAAAAAATTTTTACTAATATCTTCTTTTCTGATTCATTTTTACCAAAATTATTGGAAGGAATAAATCCCTTTAATATCTAATACTTCATGGTCTACTTTCCTTGAAAAATAGAATCTAGAAAAATATTAGAGCTGGACGAAATCCAATATTGTTGTTGCTGTTACTGGTACTATTGTTATTGCGATTAGACGCTCCGATTATTGCTTCCATTGTTATTGTAATTGTTGCCTCGATTGGCACACGGATTGTTGGTATTCGTGGTTTTTTGATTTATCCCTATTTTCTTTTTATTTTTCTTGATAAAATAATTTATCTTTTAAATTTTTGACATCAGCTATTTGAATATACCCCATGTGTCCAGATAAATATTTTTTAGCTTCTTTACTACTCATGTTTCCTGTTTTTATTTCTTGCTTTAAATATTTAATTTTCTTTTTTAGCTTTTGTTTCCCTTTTGTTCTTATTTTCATTCTATATTCATTAATTTGATATCCACAAAAATTGACACCTTGTTTGTTTTTAAAAATTTGTGTTTTTTGATTAAATTTTAATCCTAATTTTTCTTTTAAATATTTTTTAATCTCCTCTAAAGCTTTTTTGGCTTCTTCTTTGGTTTGCACCATTAAAATACTGTCATCCATGTAACGACAATAGTATTTTCCCTTTAAGCTATGTTTGATATACTGATCTACCTCATTTAAATAGATATTAGCAAACATTTGAGACGTATAATTTCCAATCTCTAATCCTTTTTCTCTTTTTTGAGCAAATAATATTTCTTGAATTAGCCACATAATCTCTTGATCTTTTATTTTTCTTTGTATGATTTTTAACAAAATATTTTTATTGATATTATCAAAATATTTTGATATATCCATTTTAAGAATATAATAGTTTTCCCATATCCTTTTACAATGTTTCATCATTTGTTGCACATACAAGGCTGATTTATGCATTCCTCTTCCTTTGATACAAGCAAAAGAAGTTTCCAAAAATGTAGGAACAAAAGCAGGAGTTAAGAAATTATCTACTAACCATCGATGGACAATGCGATCGATATATCTTGATTTTTCTATTTTCCTTAACTTTGGTTCTGTTACATAAAATTGAGTGTATCCACCATGTTGATAAGTTTTCTTTTTTAATTTTTCATATAACCATAGAATATATTCTTCTTGTTTTAGATTAAATAAAATAATTTCTTTTCGTAATCCTTTGGCTTTTCTGGATTTTACATGTGCTTCCATGAGTTTTTCATAGGTCAGTTTTTGATTGTACTTATTTCGTATGGTTTTTGGCATAATATTTGATTAACCCTCCTAGTATTTTTCCGATTTCATAAATTTGTTCCATAGCAACTCGAAATTTTTTTTCATCAATCCATATATTTTTCTTCATGATACGCAAATAGATTCTTTGCATATTTAATCTTGCATCAATTTGATTTAAATAGTTTAATGTTTGTTTATTTTCTATCTTACTTATAATGAGGATGTCTTGTAACATTTGATATAAGCTTGTTTTGTATTCTGTTCCAATACTAAATTTTTCTACTCTTGGAAGTTTTATTAGCATTTGTAATACATATTCAATATATTTTTCTGTTTTAGGAATTAAAATTAATTTATTTTGTTTCTCTTGTTTGTTTTTCACTTTTCTTCTCCTATTTCTTTTTCATATAATTTTGCTACTGCTTGTATATATTCATCATTTTTCTTATAATACTTCATACTACTTGAACAAATGTAACAATTTTGTTTTTCTTTTATTATTTCGTTTTTCTTGTTTCCTTTATATTCTTGTAATACTTCCAATTCTTTTTTCTTTTTATTGTAATAATATACAATAAAACCATATCCTTTTTGACTAATTAATTCCATATATTTTTCTAATGAATTAATAGGAAACCCTACTTTACATATTTCTACTTTAAAACAACTTAATTTTAAATCTAATAGTTCATTTAATAAAATAGCATCTTTCCCAACTGCAATATAAAAATTTCCTGCATTACATAGAACTATTTTACCTTTATTTTTCTTTTGCAATAATTCTATCATTTTACTAAATCCCATTTTGGTACCTCCTATCTCTTTTGCGTTTTTTGTGCTTTAAAAAGCACAAAAAACGCCACGTTAGTGGCGCCACGTTAGTGGAAAATTTTCAATCTACCCTTTTAAAAAAGGACATTGAAAATTTTCCTACTTAACGTATCTTCGATTCGTTAAGTTCTTATATTTCATTTTCTTCTTTTAAAATCACTCCTATAAAATGTCCTAATTCTGGTTTTCACAGAGTTCAGTCCTACCATAAAGCTGGACGAAATCCAATATTGCCGTAGCTGTCACTGGTACTATAGTAAACGCGATTAGACGCTCCGACCACGGCTTCCACCGTTATCGAAACTGAAGCCTCGACAAGCACACGGAAAGTCGGTATTCGTGGTATATTCAAGGGTCCACTCCATTACATTTCCAGCTAAATCATAAATATTTAAGACTCTGTTTCTTGTTGTTGCTCCTGTTGTTAATAAAACAGATGATGCTGGTTTATCATAATTACTTGCATCTTGCCATGAATTAAGAGTTTTTGGTTCGGTTGTATATTTTCCATGAGTTACCTTGAAAGTTGCATCTCTAAAATTTCCCCAATCTATTGATTTACCTATCATATCTTTTGTTACATCTGTTTCATTTTCTAATTGTCCTTTTTCTTCAATAAATTTACATACTAAATCCCATTGGATTCCAAACATTAAACTACTTGTTTTTCCTCCTGTAGATAATTTCTTTGATTCTGTTTGTGCTTGCTTACAAGTAACAAAATTATAAGGATATTTATCTTGCTTAATAATTGGTGTTGTTAATTTATCATTTTTTGTATATCTTGGCGTTTCTGTTCCTACTTCATATCTTCCAATAAAAAATCCTCCATTATCATATACACTCTTTAACATTGTTTCTTTTAAATTATTATATTCTGTTTCTCCTAATCCATGTTGTTCTTCTGAATACCATGTGTCAGTCCAACTTTTTCTATAATCTTTTGCATATTCTTGCATGTCTGCTTCTATATTAGCATAATCATTATTACTTGTTGCTTTTTTATAAATATTTTTTGGTACCTCTATCCATACCCATTCATTTCCTGCACTATCTTTTATTACAATTCCTTTATTTCCATCTTTTTCTTCTACAGTTGCTCCACTTGGCATAGCTGCTTCTGGATTAGTTTGAGTTTTGTCAATATTCGCAAATTTCTCTTCTCCTCCTGGTGGTGGATTACCTCCTGTGCTATTTGTTGGTCC
>CANQZU010000034.1 GCA_947628415.1 uncultured Clostridia bacterium
AGAAAAAGAAACTGTATTTAGTATAATATATTTACCAATGTTAGATACTATTTGCACAGCTATCAAAGGGAAAGGTGCATATTTAAATGGAAAAAGAGTTTATACTAAAAAAATGGTAAATAGATTGGTTGGGGGATGTCCTATAACAAAAAATAATTTAGAGAGTATTAATAAGATATTGAATAGTGAAGAAAATATAGAGTTAAGAAGTCTATTTTGTATGGCAGCAGAACAAACATATGTTACTAGTGGGATTTTTGATTTTGCATTTTCTAAAAACACGGGGAGTATTTGGGATTTTGTGGCAACCGAATTAATGATAAAAGAAGCAGGAGGAATAATGAAGTTAAAAAAATTAGAAAATGGAAAATATAATGCAATATATGGTTCTAAAGAAGCAGTAGAAAAAATAGAAAATATAATAAATATACTATAAAAGTTAGAAAGAACAGGATAATTTTTTAAAATTTATATAAAAATTAAATCATAAAAAATAAAATCCCTAAATAATAAATTATTAGGGATTTTTTATTTTTTATACTTCATATTCATCTATTTGGCAGTTTTTTATTCTAATAACTTCTTCTGGATCTGTTGGTAAGCCATTAAAATACCAATTTGCACTCCTTAAGAAAAAACCATGTGTTACAATAAGTATAGTTTGTTCTTTGTCTTTATATTCTTGTATTATTTTATCTAAAAAATCAAAAACTCTTTTTGTATAAGTTTTACAGTCTTCTCCTTTTTCTACTGGAACATTTTTGGTATAGTATCTTATTTCATTAAAAATTTCTTGTTCATTAGGTTGTCCCTCATAAACACCTAAATTCCTTTCAATTGCTTCTTCATCAATCAATATATCTAAATTATGATTTTCATTAATAATTTCAGCAGTTTTTATTGCACGTTTTAAAGGTGAAGATATTATAACATCTATAGGTATATCTCTTAATTTGTCTCGCAAAACTTTAGCTTGTTCTATTCCTTCCTCATTTAAATCTATATCCGTTAAACCTGCTGCTCTCTTTTCCGTATTCCAATTTGTTTTACCATGTCTTACTATTAATAATTTCATTTTACTTATCTTTCCTTTCAATTAAATTCTTTCAATTTCACTATTTTCATATGAAATAGCAGTGTTAATACTAGCTGTACTAGCATGTATATATTCTGTGTTTTCGCACCCAGTAACTTTTGCAGCAATTAATTTTCCTTTGTTTTTACCAATGTATGCATAATAGGGGGTAATTCTAATTTTGGCATTTATTGTTTGAAATATACCCTCATCATCAATAAAAGACATAGGGACATTTTTACCTTGATTAAACTCTTGTATTATGTATAAATGTTTTTTATCTTCCATTGCTGTTGTCAGAATTTCTGATACTTTATTTTTTCCTAGCTTATGTAAAAATTTTACCCCTTCTCCCCAAGAACTAGATGTTGAAAATCCACTTTGTTTTAGTACATATTTTCTACTACTTTTACTTAGGTCTGCTAATCCCAAGGAGTTTTGCTTTCCGTTTGGTAATCCGCCATCTATATATTGTTCTTGTCCTACTATCCATGTCTTTGGTATTATTTCTCTTAATAAATTATATGTACTATTACCTAATTTTGATTGTATGAATTGTGTATAGCGTTTATCCCAAATAAAAGATAGCAAAGCTTTTTCTTCAAATTGAGGTGTTGAAGTCGGTGTATATATATGTGATTTACTTATAAGTTCAGCTACATTTTTATCAGTAAATTGTTCATTTAAATAAAAAGCCCTATAAATTTCTTTGTTATCTATTGTGCTAGTTCCGATTTGTTTTGCAACCCATGTTTTACCATTACCAGAAAATATATTTTCTGCGATAAAATCTAGTTGACCTTTAAATGCTTTAACCTTATCACTATAAGCAATAGTTCCTGAATCTTTTACTTTAGACTGTAGATAATTTTTTAATTCATTTTGAGGTATAATAGTGTCATATCCTTGATTACCATAAGTATTATTTAGAACTTCAGCAAGCCCTAAACCAAATGGGCTTGTCTCAATTTCGCATACACAAAATCCAGAATCAGTCAAAATTAAATCCGGTCTTAAAAATAAATATCTTATATCTTGCACATTTTTTAAGGATTCTGGTTTACCATTATCTAAAAGTTCATGAGCGCTTTCATTAGTCTTATACAATTCTATACAACAATCCATATAATCGCATATTGCTTTTCCAATGTCTTCTATTTTTTCTTTTTCCTTTTTAGTCAATTTAAATGGTGTTGGACTAACACGAAAATTAATATTGTCCGAATTTTGGGTTTTATATTCAGTTCTTCTTACATTGTACATTGAATGTCCTTTGGTTTCAAGTCTTAATCTATCTCTAATATCTATATTCGTCACTCCTCACATAAAACTTTATAGTCAAAGTATACCATATATTACAAGGTTTATCAAGAGAAAAGTCTATAATTTCTTGAATTTAAGCTTAAATACATTTTTTTAATTTTCTGCATTCCAATATGGTTAAAATCTATGCTCCATAACAGTATAATTATAAAAAAATAGGAGTGAATAATGGGAGCATTTGATAGTTTTTATAAAAAAGAGCCACTAGTAAGAAAAACAATAGAAATAGAAGATAGCGTATACAACCAGTTATAATAATTAAGTAAAAATAAATATGATACCTCTGTTAATATGCTTATTAATGCAAGTCTTAATAATATATTGAGGAGTCCATTAGCTGTTAGCGGAGAGGTGAAATTCCTATGTGAAATATACCAATTTCACTTGTAATTAGTAATATTCTTCAGATGAAGATAATATTTTGAATTAGGAGTGAATTGTGATGGAAAAAGAAACTTATACTGTTGATGGTCAAAAATATACAGTAATAACTCGGGACAAGAGAAAATGCAAATGCAGATGAAATATATAACATCATAGTAAGATATGCTATTGAAAAAATTGATGAGTATTTACAAAAATAATAATGACTATTCTATGGGTTCGCATTTAAAACGTTCTTTATTGTATAATCAAAGTAGCTGTTTAAGATTAGTTGTTATTCTTAAATTAAAAAAGGAGGACAACTAAAATGCAAAATATTCAATATAAAGTGGCAGGATATTTAAGATTATCAAGAGAGGATGGCGATAAAGAAGAAAGTAATAGTATTGGAAGTCAAAGAAGTATAATAACTCGTAAAGTACAAGAACTAGGAGAAGAATTTAATTTAATTGATTTTTATATTGATGATGGTTACACAGGTCTTAATACAGACAGACCAGCATTTCAAAAAATGTTATCAGATATTGATAAAGGTCTAATAAATTCAATAATTACAAAAGATTTATCAAGACTTTCAAGAAATAGTTTTGAAGCAAATTATTATATTGAAAAATATTTTTTAGAAAACAATATTAGGTATATATCTATTTTAGATAATATTGATACATATACAAAAAATTCAAATAATGACATAATTCCATTTAAAACTTTAATAAATGATTGGTATAGTAAAGACATTTCAAGAAAAGTAAGAAGTGGCGTTTGGGCTAGAAAAGAAAAAGGATTATATTTAGGTTCTTTAGCACCTTATGGTTATATAAAAGATCCAAATAATAAAAATCATCTTGTAATAGAAAACGAAAGAGCAACAGTAGTAAAAAGAATTTTTGTAATGTATGATAATGGAATGACTATGACAGCAATAGCTAAAAAATTAAAAGAAGATAAAGTATATTGCCCTGGATATTATGACTATGGAGGTTCAAGAAGTGGAGATGACTATAAATGGCGAGGAGATAGTATACAAAGAATTTTAAAAAGTCAGGTTTATATAGGAAATACCGAATTTGGCAAAAAAATAAATTTAAGTTATAAATCTAAAAAAGTCAAAAATATACCAAGAGAAAATTGGAAAGTAGTTTCTAACACGCATGAAGCAATTATTGACAAAGAACTATTTGAAAGAGTACAAAGTAAAATTAACTTACATAAAAAGGTTAGACATAAAAAATTTAATTGGTTATTAAATGGGTTAGTATATTGCAAGGAATGTGGAAATAAAATGATACTTAAAATTAAAAGGGACAAAGAGGGAAATATTAAAAGTAAAATAATTGTATGTGTTAGTTCTATGACTAAAGGAAAAAATACTGAATGTGAAAGAAAAAGTAAATCAATAAAAGAAGAAGTATTTACTAAAATTGTTATTGAAAGTATAAATAAAAAAATGCAAAATATCATCAATAATAAAAAATTAGGAAAGATTATAATGGAAGAATTTAGAAATTCTACAACACCTAGTTTAGATAATAGAATAAATATGTTAAATAAAAGATTATCTAAAACAAATAAGGCAATAAATTCATTATATGAAGATTATGCAAATTCTTTAATTGAAGAAGAAGACTACAGAAGATTCTACAAAATGGAAACAGAAAAAAGAAATATATTAAAAGCACAAATTGATGATTTATTAAAACAAAAAGAAGAAAATCCTACAATTACTGAAGAAGAATTATTAACAATTATTTCAAAATTATCAAATATAGAAGAATGGACTATAGATAAATTATCAGAACTCATATACAACATTGAAATAGATAAAAACAATCAAATTTATATAAACTATAAATATGATGTTTTGGAGAAATTATGATAAAAGAATACAAAGCTGGAATTTATCTAAGATTATCAAAAGAAGATGATAATCCAAATAATAGCATAAATTCACAAAGAGATATAACTTTAAATTATGCAAAGAAGAATGGCTTTAATGTTGTTAAGGAATATGTTGATAATGGTTGGTCTGGTATATTAGATTCAAGACCAAAATTAAATGAAATGATTGTAGATATTTTAAGAAAAGATATAAATATGGTAATTGTAAAGGATTTATCTAGGCTCACAAGAGACAAGAACAAAACAGGGTATTATACAGAGATATTTTTTCCTGATAATGACATTAGATTTATTGCAGTAAATGATTACATTGATAGTGGAACAAGATATGAAATTGATGATACTATAATGTTAAAAGGTATTATAAATCAGTCATATTTAAAAGATGTTTCTATAAAAATTAAATCTGTTATAAAAAATATGAAAGAACAAGGAAAATATATTCAGAAAGATGCTCCTTATGGGTATAAAAAGAGCGAGAATGACAAATATAAGCTTATTATTGATGAAGTAGTGGTAGATAATGTTAGATTAATTTTTGATATGTATTTAAAAGGATATACTCAAGGTCAAATAGCAAAAGAATTAACAAAAAGAAAAATAAATACTCCAAAAAAATATAAAGGCAAAAATGTACCAATAAATGAATGGAGAAATGATAGTATAGGAAGAATACTAAAAGATCCTACTTATACAGGTTCTTTAATACTTAATAAATATGAGTCTGATTATATGACTAAAAAAGTAAAAAAGACTCCTAAAGAAAAATGGATATTAAAAGAAAATACTCATCAGCCAATTATCGATAAGAAGACATTTGATATAGTACAACAAATGTTAGAAAAAAAATACAATAAACCTAAAAGAAAATATGAATATCTTTTAAGAGATTTAGTTTATTGTGGGCATTGTAAATCAAGAATGCAATATAAAAATAGAACTAGGACAAAAATACATAACAAAAAACTAAAAAAGGATGAACAAATAGAATGTTGGTATTTTAAGTGTAGAATGGTGTACAGATTTCCAGATATTTGTGATAAAGGACATACTATTACTGAAAAAGCTTTAAATTCAATCGTAATTCATTCATTAAACGAAAGATTAAAAGGAATTAAACTAGAAGAAGGAAAAAATAAAATTATAAATGAATACAAAAAGAATGATGAAAAATATAAATTGTTATTAAAGAATCAAAGTATAAAGCAAAAAATAGAAAATGACATTAAAATATTATACGATAAAAAGTTAGAACAAAATATTAAAGTAGATGAATTTAAAAAAGAGTATCATATATTAAAACAAAAAGAAAAAGAAATTATTGATCAAATTGAAAAACTAACAAAAGAAAATAAAAACAAAATATCTGATGAAAATTTAGCAAACATTTTAAGAGATTTTAAAAATGCAGAAAACTTTGACAATGAGATAATGAAAAAGTTAATTAATAGAATAGAAGTATTTGAAGATAAAACAGTAAAAATTATCTTTAATTTTTAAAAATAATTAGGGTTAATGAAAAAGCACTACCAGATGAACGGTGCACAAAGTAGTTTACGGTACAACGGAGGCAGAAACTAATTTAAAAATTGCTTTAAAAATACAAAATCTATTAGAAACAAGTGGAAGTACTGTTTTACTTACTCGTTCAGATGAGAATGCAATTTATGATTTAGATAGTAAAACATTAAAGCAAAAGAAAATTTCAGACATTCATAATCGTGTAAAAATAGGAAATGAATCAAGTGCAGATATTTTTGTTAGTATTCATTTAAATAAAATTCCACAACAACAATATTGGGGTTGGCAATGTTTTTATAAAAATAAAGATGAAAAAAGTATAAAGCTTGCCAAACAAATTCAATCAAATTTGAATGAGGCTATACAAAAAGATAATAAGAGAGTAGCTATGAAATTAGATACTGTATACATTATGAAACATGTAGAAATACCAATTTCTATTGTAGAATGTGGATTTTTATCAAACCCAGAAGAAGAAAAACAATTATTAGAAGATGAATATCAAAATAAACTTGCATGGGGAATTTATAATGGAATAACCGATTATTTTTATGAGGAAAATTAGTCTAAAAGAATAGACTAATTTTTTTGTTAAAAATTTTGATTTTTTATGACGAACATGGTATAATAAAAAAGAAAAGATACTAAGGAGGTAAAATATGAGAATACTACCAGGGGAAAAAGATTTATTAAAAGATGCTAAAAAAGAAATAACTGAAAAATGGGGAAATCAACCAGATGAACAAGCACATCAATATAGAAGAAGAAAAAAACAAATCCATAAAAAGCTAGTTAGAAAATATAGAACAGCAGCTATACTAGGATTTTTTGGCGTAGCTTCCATTATAGGAACAAGTAAGTTGATAGAAGGAGAAAGTACTCAATCAGTAGAACAAGAACAACAAAAAGATAACTCTTTTAAAGAAACATTACATGTACCTGAAGGAGAGTTAATAGGCAACAATACTAATCAAACACAAGAATCGCGACTAGATAAAGAAATTGAAAAAAAGATAAATGAATTAGAAAGTAAAGAAGATTTAATGAAATTTATAAAAGATACTTATCTAGAAAAATATGAAGAAGTAACAGGAGATGATACCTTAACTACAGCTGACATAAAGATTATTAAAAATAACCAAAATTATGTATTTTATAACAAAGAGACAGAAGATTATATTACTCATGGTGAGTATCCAGACCAAACAATGCAAGTCTTACAGGAAAATAATGTTTCTTATGATACTATTGATAATGTTGATGTATACCAAGTGTATGATAAGAATGATAATGTAATTGATTGTATGACCATTCAAAGTAAAAATGGAAAACCAAGATACATTCGAGTTGTACCAGGAGAAACTTTCAATGAAATGAAAAATTATAAATCTACACTTACAAAAATAGGAGAAATTATCGTAGACGGACTACGCTATGAGCTAGTTTTTGACGAACCAAATAATGGCACAGTAAAAGAACAATTGATACAAGATGTCCAAATTTTGGAAGAGAAAAAACAAGAAAATAAGCAAAAAAATACACAAGAAAATATAACAAAAGAAGGAAACGAAATCGGAGATTAATTATATAAAAATGTATAAGATTACCACTCTTTGCAAACAATATGTTAAAAACATATCAAGAAGCAAGGAGTGGATTTTTTTTGAAAATTAACAAAGTATTAAAAATCAATGGAACGCTATTAGATAAACAACAATTAGAAAATCATTTACAAAAAATAGCTTCTAACCATAATTTATGCAATAAATCACAAAAAGATACGTATCCTGTACCACAAATGTTAGAAAATTATAGAATTATTGAACAGGTATATCATTTATTAAATGAACATGTAAAATTAAAAATTAATATACATCCAGCAGGAGAATGGTTGTTAGATAATTTATATATTATTGAAGAAACAGTAAAAAACATTGAAAAAGAATTGACACTTAAAAAATATAGTAATTTTGTAGGAATAGCAAATGGTCCATATAAAGGCTTTGCACGTATTTATGTATTAGCTTCTGAAATAGTAGCTTATACAGACAATAAAATAGAGAAAAAAGAATTAGAAGATTATTTAATAAGTTATCAAAGAAAAAAAACATTAAGTATGGAAGAAATATGGAATATTGGCATATTTCTTCAAATTGCTATTATTGAAAATATTAGAGAAATTTGTGAAAAAATATATAGCTGTCAAATTCAAAAATATAGAGCAGAAAATATAGCAGAAAGATTAATAGAAAACAAAAATAAAGTTGAACAACAATTTAAAATAAGTCAAATAAAAAAACAAGAAAAAGATATATTTAATGATATGAAATATCCTTTTATTGAATATATGTCTTATATTTTAAAACGATATGGAAAAAAAGGATATAGTTATTTAAAAGCTTTAGAAGAAGCAGTAGAGATGACAGGAACGAATGTGTCAGAAGTTATTAAGAAAGAACATTTTGATATTGCTGTTAGAAAAGTTTCGATTGGAAATAGTATAACAAGTATAAAAAAAATTCAAAGAATTAATTTTTTAGAAATATTTGAAAAGATTAATGGAGTCGAAGAAATTTTAAGACAAGATCCTTGTAATGTGTATGAAAAAATGGACGATAAAACAAAGGAATATTATAGAACAAGAATTAAAGAAATCTCTAAAAAAACAAAAATTTCAGAAATATACATTGCTAGAAAATGTTTAGAACTAGCAAAACAAAAAGAGTTAAAAAGTAAACAATCACATATAGGATATTATTTAATTGATAAAGGAATTAATGAATTATATGATGTATTACAATATAAAACAAGTAGACAAATGGACCCAAAAGATAAAACAAAAGCTTATATACTAGGAATAAGTATTTTTAGCATAGGATTATCTATAGGTATTAGCAGTATTGTAAAATTTAATTTTTTAAGTTTTCTTTTATTTTTAATACCAGCTTCTGAAATTGCAATACAAATAGTGCAATACGTTTTAAGCAAAATAGTTAAGCCAAAATTAATTCCTAAATTAGATTATTCTAATGGAGTTGATGAAACACATAAAACGATGGTAGTGATTCCTACTATTTTAAAGTCAAAAGAAAAAGTACAAGAATTGATGAAAAAACTAGAAATTTTTTATTTAGCAAATCAATCAGACAACATATATTTTACCTTATTAGGAGATTGTTTTGAAAGTGATAAAAAAGAAGAAGAAATAGACCAAGAGGTAATACAAGAAGGAAAAAAATGGGTAACATATCTTAATGAAAAATATAAGCAAGAACCTAATAAAATGACAAGGTTTAATTTTATTTATCGAAAACGTATATGGAATGAAAAAGAAAGTTCCTATTTAGGGTGGGAACGAAAAAGAGGAATGTTAACACAATTAAATGATTATTTATTGGGAAAAATAAAACAGCCTTTTCGTGTAAATACATTAGAAAATCAAAAAATAGAAAAAATAAAATATATAATTACTTTAGATGCTGATACAGATTTAATTTTAAACTCTGCATTTGATTTAATAGGTAGTATGGCACATATTTTAAATCAACCAGTAATTGATACAGAGAAAAAAACTGTAGTAGAAGGTTATGGTATTATGCAACCACGTGTTGGTATTAATTTAGATATCAGCTATAAAACTTTATTTACAAAAATATTTGCAGGAGCTGGGGGAATAGATTGTTATACCAATGCAATATCAGATACGTATCAAGACAATTTTCAAGAGGGAATTTTTACAGGAAAAGGAATTTATGATTTAGAAGTATATAGCAAAATATTAGAACATCAAATTCCAGAAAATACAGTATTAAGTCATGATCTTTTAGAAGGATGTTATCTACGTTGCGGATTAGTGTCAGATATTATGCTGATGGATGGATATCCAACTAAATACAATAGTTTTATAAATAGATTGTCTAGATGGATTCGTGGTGATTGGCAAATTATTAAATGGATGAAAATACAAAGCCCTCTTTCGCTACTTTCAAAATATAAAATAGCAGATAATTTAAGAAGAAGCCTTTTAGAAATTAGTGTTATATTAGCAATAATTTATAGTAATATTATAGGACTATGGGAAAATAAACCGATTTACTTAAGTGTTTTAATCATGCTAGTTGTCACTATATTTCCTTATTTGTTAGAAATTTTAAATAATTGGATATTTAGAAAAGAAGGAGAACAAAGTCAAAAAACATTTACTCCTAAAATTTCAGGAGTAAAAGGGTCTATTTTGAGAGCAATTTTAACAATAGGATGTTTGCCATATAAAGCTTATATATCAATTAAAGCTATTTTAAAAACTTTATATAGAGTAGTAATAACACATAAACATCTTTTAGAATGGACTACTTCAGAAGAAGCAGAAAAACAAGCTAAATCAAGCATTATTTCTTATTATAATCAAATGGCAATAAATGTATTAGTAGGAATAATTAGTATTTCATTAGGACTATTAAAAGCAAATAGTTTTGCTATTTTATTAGGACTATGGTGGGTATTAATACCAAGCATTATGTGGTATATTAGTCAGGAAATAAAAAGACAAGATCCGATAGAAAAACTAAACACAGATGAAAAAGAATATGTTTTAAATATTGGAAGAAAAACATGGCAATTTTTTGAAACGTATTTAACAAAAGAAAATAATTATCTTATTCCAGATAATTATCAAGAAAATAGAAAAGAAAAGGTAGTTCCTAGAACATCATCTACTAATATAGGATTATCCTTATTAGCGGTAATATCAGCTTATGATTTAAGTTATATTTCATTAGAAAAAGCAATGTTGCTATTACAAGGAATTATTGAATCAATAGCAGATTTGCAAAAATGGAATGGACATTTATATAATTGGTATCATATAAAAACCAAAGAACCGTTAATTCCGAGATATGTATCTACAGTAGATAGTGGAAATTTAATTGGTTATTTATATGTGACAAAAGCTTTTCTAGAAGAACAAGAAAATAATAAAATACAAGAAGAACTTTTAACAATTATAAATCAAATTATCCAAGATACAGATTTTAGTTTATTATATCAAGAAGATCAACAACTTTTTTCCATTGGTTTTAATATAGAAGAAAATAAATTAACAGATTCTTATTATGATTTATTAGCTTCTGAAGCAAGACAAGCAAGTTTAATAGCAATTGCCAAAAAGGATGTTTCTAGTACCCATTGGAATCACTTGAGTAGAACTTTAACTACTTTAGGAAAATATAAAGGACTTATTTCTTGGTCAGGAACAGCATTTGAATATTTAATGCCAAATATTAATATTCCAAAATATGAAGGAAGTTTGCTTAGTGAGTCTTGTCGATTTTTAATCCAATCGCAAATAGAGTATAGCAAAAATTTAGGAATACCGTGGGGAATTTCAGAAGCGGCTTTCAATTTAAAAGATTTGAAATCAAATTATCAATATAAAGCATTTGGAATACCTTGGCTTGGACTAAAAAGAGGATTAGCAGATGAAATGGTAGTATCTAGTTATGCGGGAATTTTAGCAATTAATGAAGTACCAAGAGAAGAAATAAATAATTTAAAAAGGCTAGAACAAGAAGGAATGTATAATAAATTTGGATTTTATGAAGCAATTGATTACACGCCAGAAAGAGTAGAAAAAGGGAAAAAATCAGCAATAGTAAAAACTTATATGGCACATCATCAAGGATTAATTTTACTTAGTATTAATAATTTATTCAATCAAAATATTTTGCAAAAAAGATTTATGAAAAATCCAGAAATAGAAGCTGTTAGTATTTTATTGCAAGAAATTATGCCAGATAAAGCAATTATTACTAAAGAAAAGAAAGAAAAAGTGGAAAAGCTAAAATATAAAGATTATGAAAATTATGTACAAAGCACTTATAAAAAGATAAATGAAAGATTAATAACAGGAAATGTAATTTCTAACGAAGATTATACAATAGCAATGAACCAAAAAGGACAAGGTGTTAGCCAATATAAAGGTATATATATTAATCGATTTAAACCAACAGATGACTATCCACAAGGGATATTTTTTACGATAAAAAATATTAAAACTAAAAAAATATGGAGTTCAAATTATTCTTTTAATGAAAATAAAGAAAGTCAATATCAAATTAGTTTCATGCCAGATAAAGATGAGCAAGAAATTACAAATGGAAATATAAAAACAAAGATAAAAACTACAATAAGTTCTAATTGCCCAGTAGAATTAAGAAGAATAATTTTAGAAAATCAAGGAAATGAAGAAGAAATTTTAGAAGTAACTTCTTATTTTGAACCTATATTATCTCAAAAAGAAGATGATTATGCACATCCTGTGTTTAATAATTTATTTTTAATGAATCAATTTCATGAAGAGACAAATAGCATTTTAATCGAAAGAAAAAACAGAAATCCTAATCGTATGAAACTTTATTTAGGAATAAATTTATCCACAAATAGTGAAACAATTGGGGATTTCGAATATGAAATAGATAAAGAAAAATTCATAGGACGAGGAAATATAGGAATCCCATACGAAATTGAAAATTCTATTCCTTTTTCTAAAAAGACAGGCTTGGTAACAGAGCCAATTGTAGCATTAAAAAGAACCATAAAAGTAAAACCACAAGAAGAAGCCATAATAGATTTTATTTTAAGTGTAGAAGAAGAAAAAGAAAAAGTTATCGAAAATATTAAGAAATATCAATCACAAGAAAATGTAAAAAAAGAATTTGAATTATCTAAAGCAAGAGTAGAAGCAGAGAGTAGATATTTAAATATAAAAGGTAAAGAAATAGCACTTTATCAAAAAATAATATCTTATTTTATTTTTGATAATCCAACTAAAAGTAGACAAATGAAGCAAATAGAAAAACATGAAAATTATAAGCAAAGTGATTTATGGAAATATGGAATATCAGGAGATTTACCAATTATTTTAGTAAAAATAAAAAATGTAAATGATAGTTATGTAGTAGAAGAAGTATTAAAAGCATATGAATTTTTTAGAATACAAAACATAGAAACAGAACTAGTAATTATTGACGAAGAAAAGCATAGTTATGAAAATTATGTGAAAGAAGAAATTGAGAATTCTATTTTAAATCAACACATGGGATATTTTAAAAATCATAAAGGTGGAATTTTTACTTTAAGCAAAAGTGAAATTAACAAACATGATTTAGATTTATTAGAATTTCTAGCAGAGATTGTTATTAATAGTGATAAAGGTGGATTGGAAAATAATATCAGGGAAATAGAAGAAGCCTATATAGAAAATGATCCATTTATTGGAGAAGAAATACAAAAACCAATATTGACAGAAGACAATAATGATGATATTGACATTTTAAAAGAAAAAGAAAATCTAAAATATTATAATGAATATGGCGCATTTTCAAATGATGGAAAAGAGTATTTAATAAAAGTAAATAAGAACAATAGGTTACCAACGGTATGGAGTCATATTATGGCAAATGAAAAATTTGGAACAGTAATGACAGAAAATATGGGTGGCTATACTTGGTATAAAAATAGTAGATTAAATAGGTTATCAAATTGGGAAAATCATCCAAGCTATGACATACCATCAGAAATTATTTATTTAAAAGATGAACAGACACAAAAAGCTTGGTCATTATCTTTAAATCCTATGCCAGATGATAAAAATTATAATGTTATTTATGGATTTGGTTATTGCAAATATATTCATAAAAGTAATGGCGTAGAGCAAGAAATAGAATTTTTTGTTCCAAAAGAAGATAGCTGTAAGGTAGGAATATTAAATTTAAAAAATACAACACCAAACAAGAAAAAATGGAAATTATATTATTATATAAAGCCAGTAATTGGAGAAGATCAAATTAAAACAAATAGCTATATTGATTTAAACTTTGATCAAAAAAATAACCTAGTTTATGCAAAAAATTTATACCGAAATGAAATGAAAGAAACAAAAATCTATATTTCATCAAGTGAAAGAATAAAATCATATACAGGCGATAAGAATTTCTTTTTAGGAGAAGGTGGAATTTCTGATCCACAAGCATTAAAAAAAGTATCTCTTAATAATGAAAATTCATTAGGAAGAAAAGCTTGCTTAGCATATGAAATTGAAATCGAATTAGAAAGTTTCGAAAATAAAGAGATTTCTATTATTTTAGGAGCAGAAGAAGATATAATAGATTGCAAAAATATGGCTTATAAATATCAAAAATTATCAAATTGCAAGCAAGAGTTAAATCAAATCAAAAATTTTTGGAAAGAATTTTTGGGAAGATTGCAAGTATATACACCTTTAGAATCTATTAATATTATTTTAAATGGATGGGCAACTTATCAAACATTAAGTAGTAGATTGCTAGGTAAAACAGGATATTATCAATCTGGAGGAGCCTATGGATTTAGAGATCAATTGCAAGATACTATAGGAATAAAATATTTGGATCCAGAAATACTAAAAGCACAAATTATTCATCATAGTAAACATCAATTTATAGAAGGTGATGTAGAACATTGGTGGCATGAAGAAAATGGAAGGGGAATTCGAACCAGATTTTCGGACGATTTACTATGGCTTCCTTATTTAGTAATAGAATATATAGAATTTACAGGAGATAAGACAATATTAGATATAAAAACATCTTATTTAGAAGGAATTACTTTAGAAGATAATCAAGATGAAAGATATGAAAAATATCTACCATCCAAATATGAAGGTAGTATATATGAGCATTGTATTAAAGCAATTGAAAAGAGTTTAAAGTTTGGAGAAAATCAATTACCCAAAATCGGTTCAGGCGATTGGAATGATGGATTTAGTACAGTAGGAAACAAAGGAAAAGGAGAAAGTGTATGGCTAGGATTTTTTTTAAGTTTGATATTAGAAAGATTTTTACCATATTGCCAAGAGAAAGAAGATAATAATTTGGTAAAAAAATATGAAATTATAAAAAAACAATTGAAGAAAGCACTCAATACAAACGGATGGGATGGAAGATGGTATAAAAGAGCTTTTATGGATGATGGAAGAGCACTTCGGCAGTATGGAAAATGAAGAATGTAGAATTGATTCAATTAGTCAAAGTTGGAGCGTTATTTCTAAAGTTGGTGATAATGATAAAAAATATATCTCAATGGAGAGTTTGGAAAACCATTTAATTGATAAGGAAAATGGAATTATTAAATTATTAGATCCACCTTTTGAAAAGGGAAATTTAGAGCCAGGGTATATTAAAGCATATTTACCAGGGGTAAGAGAAAATGGAGGACAATACACACATGTGTGTTATTGTTAGCACCAGTTTTTAAGTTAGCTATGTGAAACGAAATGAATTACAGATAACTTATGCAACTGAACAAAGTGAGGTGTAAACCTTGAAAATATTGATACTCTTAAAAATACATATATTACGAAAAAGTTCCGTAAACGGAAAAAATTTGAAATAAAAAAACAAAATGAAAAATGTGAAACAAAATTAATGAAAAAATTGAAAAAAGTTTCACATTTTTTAAATTTTATGGTATAATATAGAGGTGAAACAAAATCAACAAAAAAACATAAAAATGTTTCACATTTTAAAGGAGAGATATATCATGGAAGAAAAGCTAGAAATTATGAGTCTTCTTCAAAATAAACAATTACTTGAACATGAATTACAATCACTTGCTTATGGTTCAGTTGAAATAAGAGAAAAAGATTCAAACAAATATATATATGTACATTATAGAGAAGATGGAGTAGCTTTAACAAAATATGTTGGAGAATACTCAGAAGAATTATATAATTTAATATTAAACAATAGCATTAAGGCAAAAGAGTTAAAAAAGCAAATAAGAGAAATAAACAAAAAATTAAAACAACTAAATTATGTAGAAGAAGAACTTTCTCAAAAAGTAGAACAAAATATAGATTTTGCTAAAAGGCATTTAGTAGATACTATCTATAAACAAGCTATATTAGAAGGTGTTGCAACTACATTTGCAGATACAGAAAGCATTATTGAAGGTGGAAAAGTAAA
>CANQZU010000035.1 GCA_947628415.1 uncultured Clostridia bacterium
TATAAAATAAAAATATTTTAAGAATATACTTGACAAATAGAAAAACATATAATATAAATGAAATATAAATAAGTTATATGCAAACTTGAGAGGAGGTGAACTCTGGTAATATGAGTTCAGAAGAAGTTTTAGAAAAGGTAAAAGGAATTATTGTTGAGCAACTAGGTGTAGCTGATACAGCTGTAACAATGGAGGCATCTTTTATTGATGATTTAGGAGCTGATTCATTAGATATTGTTGAATTAGTAATGGCGTTAGAAGAAGAATTTGATATAGAAATACCTGATAGCGATGCAGAAAAGGTAGTAACAGTAGGAGATGTAGTAGATTACATAAAAGAAAATGTAAAATAATAATGAAAATAAAAAATGTCTTATGGAAAATATAGAAAAATACCAATTATTTTTAGTAATTGGTATTTTTTTATATTTACCAGAGAGTACTTTCTATTTGATTAGGGTAAGAACGAAAGAAATTAATCATATAATCTAAAATGTTATTTTTTTCAATGGTTCTATCTGATAATATTTGAAAACTTGCAATAGGAACGCCTTTAGAAGAGATATCTAAATTTCCTATTAAATCTCCTTGATGAATAGGAGCATTTAAATAAGAAGTTAAGGAAAGTGAAGCTTCTATATCATCGATTAAATTTTTTTGGATAGGAATAGTAGAAGTTTCGCAATTAGAGAAATCAATAAAAAGTTCTATATTATTAGAATTTCCTTTTTCAATTGTAAAGAAATCTGGGTTTTCTTTCTGCCAATTTAGGATAAACTGACTAGCGAATTCTTTTATATTATAATATTCAAAATTTTTAAAAGCATATTCGATTAATTTAATACTATCTTGTGTTCTAAAATTTTTAGTATCACATCCTAAAACGACACATATAATATCCATATTTCCTCTTTTACAAGCAGTTACTAAACAACGATTAGCTCCATTTGTAAAACCTGTTTTAATACCGTAAACACCATTTAAATTTCCAAGTAATTCGTTGGTATTAGAAATTGTTTTAGGATAGCCATTTATAGTAACTGTATAGTTTTTAGTGCCAACAATATTTAAAAAAGTGGTATTCTTTAAAGCATAGTCAGCAATAAGAGCTAATTCGTAAGCGGTTGTATAATGTTCTGAAGAATCTAATCCATGTGGTGACTCAAAATGAGTGTTAGTAAGTCCTAATTCTTTTGCTTTTGCATTCATAAGATTAGCAAATTCAGGAATACTACCGCCTATACTTTCTGCTAAACACACAGCGGCATCATTTCCAGAACAAAGCATTAAACCATACATTAAATCACGAATGGTAATTTTATCATTTGTTTTTAAACCAAGACGAGAACCTCCTGTGTTAGCAGCTTTTTTAGATACGTTTATGGTTTTATCTAGAGAAGAAGTATTTTCAAGAACGACAATTGCAGTCATAATTTTTGTGGTAGATGCCATTTTTACTCTATTTTTTTCATTTTTCCCATAAATAATGTTATGGCTTAAACGATCTAAAACAATGCAGGAGCGAGCGTTAATTGTCATAGGTGAATTAACATCACTTGAAGTTTCAAGTAAAGCATTATGATACAATTGATTGAAATCATCTGAACTAGTTTCCTGCATTTCTGTATCATTAGCATAAATAATGATGGGAAGATATAAAAGTGTAAGAAATATAAAGAAACAAGTAAAAATTTTTAAAGCAATATATTTAAATGTTATTTTCATGATATCACCTATCAAAGTTTATGAAAAAAACTTAAAAATATGATAAATTCCTACGGAAAAAAGAAAAAAATAAATTGATTTACGTAAAACCTTGATTTTGTATTGAAAATGTTATATAATTGTAATGTAGGATTTTTTTTTATTCCATAAACTACAAATTATGTTTCCGTAAGGATAAAAAAAGGAAATTAAAATAAGTAGAAAATAGGAGAAAAAAACTCTATTGACTAAAAGAAAAAATAGTGTAGAATATTTATAAAGAAGGGTAATAAAGGAAAAGGAGAGAAAAAAATGAACTTAAAAAAACTACCAATTAGTATTATTATAATAATGTTATTAGGAATACTTATGTTCATGCCAAATGCTTCTTATGCGGCAATTAAACCAGAAGGACAAGAACTTAACATGGGAATTGTTCCAGTCATGGATAAAGATAATGGACAAGATAAAATGGGGTATGCACTTAGTGATCCACGACATGGAGGTACTATCATATGGAATATTGTAAGATATGCATCAGAATCTTCTAGTCAACCAATTCAAGACAATATTTATTGTTTAAAATCTGGTGTAGGATTTGCACAATCAACTGTAGATAGTGCTGGAAGCGAAACACAAAACAAAAGGGAAAATTATAATGCTTTTTATGATATGAAAACAGAAAGAGATAATATAAAAGCACAAAATACTTTACTTAAGGAATTAGTAGAAAAAACAATTTCTTTGGAAGGTGGAACATCAATTAGTAGATATGATGCTATTTTAGCAGCAATGGATATGTTCTATTTACCAGGAAGTTCTACTCAAGAAGAAAAGACAACTTTATTGAATATCGTAAAAGAACAAGCAGAAACTCTTGATGATGAAATGCTATTTGAAACATATCCATTAACAACAAATGATATTGCTGCTGTTCAACAAGCTGTTTTATGGTATTTTACTAATTATGGAAAAGAAGAAGGAAAATATGATAGAACAGAAGAAACTAATTGGCTTTATTATTTAGTAGATGAACATAGTGCTGATAATTATCAATCTCTAACCAATTATAACCCAGATCAAAAATTACCACAAAGTAGTAGAGGAACAGCAAGATCAAAACAAGCTAGCTTATTGTATAATTATTTTATTGATAAAGCAAAAGCAAATGCTCAAAATTATAGTAATTCAGGAACAAGTACACCAGCTAGTGTTACTACAAAACAATTAGCTTACATAGAAAAAGAAGATAATTATATAATAGGACCAATTCATATTGCAGAAAATAAAAATGTAACGAATTTACCATATACTATTGATTTTGTAGTTAAAAATAATGGAACACAAACCTCTAATTATCAATTATTAGATGATAGTCAAGAACAAGTTAAAAGAGGAACAACAGTAAAAGATTTAGTAGATAAAGATTTTTATATTTCAATTTCAAAAAATGATGTAACTTCTATATCAGTGGATATAAATATTAAATATAATAATACAGTAGCTACTTTATGGGCTTCTACCAAAAACACACAAGCACAACCTTTAGCAATATTAACTAGAAATCCACAGTCAGATTCAATTAGTCTAACAGTAAATCCAGAGCAAGAGCCAGAAAAAGTATTTGACTTAGCTTTAAGAAAATATATTACAAAAATTAATGGAGAAGCACTAACAGGAAGTAATGTGAGAGTACCAAAAGTAGATGAGTCTACTTTAACAAATGGAACAACAGCTACTTATAGGCATAAAAAGGATCCTGTAATTATATCAACAGGAGATAAAGTAACTTATGAATTAACCATTTACAACGAAGGTGAAAAAGCAGGACGTGCTAGTACTATAGTAGATCAATTGCCAACAGGATTAAGATTTGTACAAGTTTTAAATGGAAATTTTGAAAGATATTCTTATAATGAAACGACTAATACATTAACTTTATCAAGAAAAGCAAATAATACAACGAATTTACCAGCCTATGAGACAGGTAGTTTAGTAAATGGTGAAGGTAGTGAAACCATTGAAATTGAATGTGAAGTAACAGCTAAACCAGATCAAGAAAATAGTAAAATATTAACAAATGTAGCATGGATTTCACAACAAATAGATGAAGATGGAAATGTTATTACAAATCAACAAGGGGCAGATAGAGATTCAGAGCCATCAACACAACCAAATGTAAGCAAAGATCAAATGGAAAACTATAAAGGAAAAGATGGTAATAAATCTAATTTAGAAGATGCAAATTATTTCTATGAAGGAAAGCAAGATGATGATGATTTTGAAAAATTAGTTCTATTACCAGAAGCGTTTGATTTAAAATTAATTAAACGAATTACAGCAGTGAATAATCAAAGTGTTCCAGAAAGAATAGAAGAAATTGATGCAACAAAATTAAATACATTAGACGATAATGGAAAAATGATTACAACAGCGGATTACCAATTAAATAAAGATCCAGTTAGTGTAAAAAAAGGTGACATTGTAACATATACCTTTAGAATTTATAATGAGGGAACCATTGATGGATATGCTTCTGACATTACAGAAGATATTCCAGAAGGATTACAATTCTTATGGTCTGCAAAAGAAGGAACTGATTTACAAGAAGATACTACACTAACACCAGAAGAAATAGAAGCTATTAAATTTAATCAAGATAGATATTGGACTTATACAGATGAAACTCTAGCAACGATTCATACTGATTTCTTATCTAGAAGTAAGGAACCAGTAGAAGGAGATGGAAGCAATTTAATTAAAGCTTTTGGTAGAAATGATGGAACCAAAACAGATAAAAATCTTTCTTACAAAGAAGTAGCTGTTAAATTTAAAGTCGTATCTGAAAATGTAGCAGGAACTATTATTAGAAATGAAGCTGCTATAACAGAAGATACAGATAAAGAAGGAAAAACAGTAGAAGATAGAGATTCTAAAACAGATGATTGGAAAAAATATGAAGATGATGAAGACTACGATAATGTTATTTTACAATCTTTTGATTTAGCATTAAGAAAATTCATTATAGCAGTTAGCAAAGATGATACAATTGAAAATACAGAATATCTAAAAAATGAGGATGGATCTTATACAAGAGCACCTATAGTAGATACATCCAAATTAGATACAGAAGATGAAAATGGAAATTTAATTACAACAGCAGTTTATAATCATACAAAAGAACCAGTTGTTGTAAAAAGAAATGATTATGTTGTATATATGTTAAGAGTTTATAACGAAGGCAGCATTGATGGATATGCAACAGAAATAACAGATCATTTACCTCCTTATTTAGAATTTATAGATAATGATTTTAACAAACAATATGGATGGAAAAAATCAGAAGATGGAAGAACAATTACAACTAATTATTTAACACAAGATTCACAATTAATTAAAGCAAAAACAAAACAGGAAAATGGTACGATTGTTTTATCTTATAAAGAAGTTCCAATTATGTGCCAAGTAAAAGATACTGCAGTAACAGATGAAAATATTACTAATATAGCAGATATTACAAAATATGAAGATAATTTACATCAATCAATTGAAGATAGAGATTCTCAAGAAAAAAATGTAAAATTACCAGAAGATAGTAATTTGCCATCTTATCAAGATGATAAAACAGGAAATTATGTTCCAGGACAACAAGATGATGATGACTTTGAAAAAGTTCTTGTTAAGAAATTTGATTTAGCTTTGAGAAAATTTATTACAGAAGTTAATGACAAAAATATTGATACAAGAATTCCACAAGTTAAATACGATGAGGGCAAAATAACTTATGAACATACTAAAGTTCCAGTGGATGTTGTTTCAAATGATGTGGTTATATATACTATTCGTGTATATAACGAAGGAGAAATTAATGGATATGCAAGCAAAATATCTGATGACTTACCAGAAGGATTAGAATTCTTGCCAGAGCATGAATTAAATAAAGAAATGAGATGGGTAATGTACGATGAAGAAGGAAAGCAAACAGATGATGTAACAAAGGCAACTAAAATTACAACAGATTATCTATCAAAAGAACAAGGCGAAGCAAGAATGAAAGAAGATGAAGAAATAACAAGTAATCCAAATCTATTAAAAGCCTTTAAGAAGAATGAAGCAATTTCACAAACAAATCCTGATTACAAAGATGTGAAAATAGCATTTAAAGTAACAGAGCCAAATGGTTCAAAAAGAATATTAGTAAATGCTGCCCAAATAACAGATGATACAGATGAGCAAGGAAATCCTATTGATGATGAAGATTCTAAACCAAATGAGTGGAATGAAGGAGAAGACGACCAAGATAACGAATATGTAAGAGTACCTAATTTTGACTTATCTTTAAGAAAATGGGTAACACAAGCAATTGTAATTCAAGATGGAAAGCAAACAGTAACAAATACAGGACATAAACCATATGATGATCCAGAAGAAATTGTAAAAGTAGAAATTCATAGGAAAAATTTAAATAAAGTAACGGTTAAATTTAGATATTCTATTCGAGTAACCAATGAAGGTGAAATAGAAGGATATGCTAAAGAAGTTACAGATTATATACCACAAGGATTAAAATTTATTCCAGAAGACAACCCAAGTTGGAAAGATGAAGGAAATAATGTAATTTCTACTAGAGCATTAGAAAATACTTTATTAAAACCAGGAGAATATGCTGAAGTAGAAGTATTACTTACATGGATTAATAATGAAAATAATATGGGTGTTATGGAAAATACAGCAGAAATATCAGAAGATTATAATGAAAAAGGAGTACCAGATAAAGATTCAACACCAGATAATAAAAAAGAGGGTGAAGACGACATTGATGATGCACCAGTTATGCTATCAATTGGAACAGGTCAAGTAAGAATTTATTTCACATTAGGATTTATTGTTTTAATAACTATTAGCTGTGGTGTAATTCTAATTAAAAAATTTGTATTATAATCTAAAAACAAAAAGAGGCATTTAAGAAAATAATCTAAATGCTTCTTTTTGTTTTATCTTTTCCAAAAGGAGCATTGCAAAATAGAAAAAAGTGTAGTAAAATAAAAATATATTATTTGAAGAGAAAAGCAAACAAAAAAGAGGTAAAAGAATGAATCAAGATTTACAACAGTTAACAAAACAAGTAGAGCAAGAAATAAAACCAATTTTTGAAAAAATAGAAGAGATATGTGAAAAAAATAGTCAAAAAGTTTTAAGAGCTTTTCAAGAGTGCAAATTGCAAGAAGCACATTTAAATTCATCTACTGGTTATGGAATTGATGAGATAGGAAGAAATAAAATAGAGGAAATCTATAGTCATATTTTTCATGCAGAAGATAGTTTAGTAAGAACTCAATTTATATCAGGAACACATGCACTAGCCATTACGTTATTTGGTTTGTTAAGACCAGGAGATACGATGCTTAGCATAACGGGAGAACCATATGATACACTTCAAACTGTTATAGGAATAGGGAAAGAAAAGAGTGAAAGTTCTTTAAAAGCATTCCACATTAATTATGAGCAAATTGATTTAAAAGAAAATGAATTTGATATTCCTAGTATTCAACAAAAATTACAAAATCAAAAAATAAAATTGATTGAAATACAACGTTCTAGAGGATATTCAACAAGAAAAAGTTTAACTGTAGAACAGATTGAAGAAGCAATTAAAGCTATTCGCAAAGTAGATAAACAAGTTATTATCATGGTAGATAATTGTTATGGTGAATTTGTACAAGCCAAAGAGCCAATTGAAATAGGAGCAGATATTATGGTTCGGATCATTGATTAAAAATTTAGGAGCAGGAATTGCAACATCTGGAGCTTATGTTACTGGCAAAAAGCATTTAATTAAGTTATGTGCAGAAAGATTAACTTCACCAGGAATTGGAAAAGAAATTGGGCCATCTCTTAATCAAAATACATTATTATTAAAAGGATTATTTTTTGCTCCAAGTGTAGTAGCTAGTAGCTTAAAAACAGTAGTCTTTGCAAGTAAATTATTAGAAAAATTAGGATATAAGGTAGAACCAAAATTTGATGAAAAAAGAGCAGATATTGTTCAAACAATTCATCTAGGTTCAGAGGAAAAATTAATTAAATTTTGCCAAGGAATACAAAAAGGTTCACCAATTGATTCTGATGTAATACCTTATCCTGGAGATATGGGAGGATATGAAGATAAAGTTATTATGGCAGCAGGAACTTTTACACAAGGATCAACTATAGAGCTAAGTTGTGATGGACCAATTAGAAAGCCATATATTGCTTATTTACAAGGAGGACTTACTTATGAATATGGAAAATTAGGTATATTAAGAGCAATTCAAATTATGCAAGCATAATATAATTTTAAAAGGCTATAATAAATAAGCCAAATTAAGAAGGGAGAAAAGAAAATGGTAGTAGTTAGCATTTTATTAATTTTAATTGTATTAGTAATAGCAATATTGATTTTTGGAGGAATGGAGCAAAGAAGAGAAAATAGGAGGATAGAAAAAGAAAGAAAGCAATCTATTAAACAGGCTAAACAAGAAATGAAAGAAAAAAAGAAAAGTATGAAAAAAGAAAAAAATGACTATGTAGATGTTTTTGAACAAATGGAAGAAGAAAACAAAAACGAAGAAGTTTCTTTTTATGATGCAGAAGAACAAGAAGAAGAACAAGAAGAGCAGGAAGAACAAGACGAGGAAGAGGAAGATTTTTCAGATGAGATAGAAAACCAAGTAGAAACCAATGATGAAACTGAAAAAGAAAATTCAGATATTGAATTTTTATTTGAAGAAGAGGATATAGATGATTCTAATATGCAAAATGATAATGAATTAGAGGAAAGTAACGAATTAGAAGAAAATAATGAATTGCAAACTGCTAACAAATCAGATGAAGAAGAGCAAGAAGAAGATATACAATTCTTTTTAGAAGAAGATAAAGACCAAGATGTAAATCCAGAAGATGAATTAGAAAAGTATATAAAAGAAGCGCAAGAAAAGGATATTGGATATTTAAATGGTGACGATATACAAGAAAATGCAGTAGAAGAAGTAGTAGAAGAAGAAATAAAAGAAACAGATAAAAAAGGAACAACCAAGAAAGGAACAACTAAAAAATCAACGAGCAAAGCATCAACGACTAAAACATCAGCTAAAAATACAAAAACTAAAGCAACTAGTAAAAAGGAAAAGGATACTGCTAAATCAACTTCTAAAAAAGATAGTAAAGCAACAAAAAAAACAACAACTAAAAAAGCAGCAGCAAATAGTAAAAAAGGGACTAATACAAAAGGAAAGCATGCTAAATAATACTAGAGGAATGATATAAAATGAAAGTAATTGTAATTGGTGGAGGACCAAGCCGGAATGATGGCTGCTATTCAAGCCAAACAACAAGGCAATGAAGTAATCTTATTAGAAAAAATGAAATCATTGGGAAGAAAATTATTAATTACGGGAAAAGGAAGATGTAATATTACATCTTCTTTAGGTATGGAGGAATTTATTAAAAATACCCCAGGCAATGGGAGATTTTTATATAGTTGTTATCAAAATTTTACTAATCAAGATATAATTACCTTTTTAAAAGAACAAGGATTAGAAGTAAAAGAAGAAAGAGGAAATAGATTATTTCCAATCACAGATCATTCAAAAGATGTTTTAAATTGTTTTCTTAAAAAATTGAAACAATTGCATGTTGAAATACATTATGAAACAAGAGTAATTGAAATATTAGTAAGACAAGAAAAAGATAATAGTAAAAAGGTAATTGGTGTAAAAACTAATAAAGGAGAAATAAAGGCAGATAAGATTATTTTAGCAACAGGTGGAAAAAGTTATCCCTTAACTGGTTCTACAGGAGATGGTTATACGTTAGTTCAAAAACTGGGACATACCGTTACAAAAATTAGACCATCTCTAGTACCATTGGAAATTTATGATGGACAAACAGCTAAACAACTGCAAGGATTAAGTCTAAAAAATGTAAAGATTAGAATGGTAGATTCTGAAAATAATAAGATAATTTATGAAGATTTTGGAGAAATGCTATTTACTCATTTTGGCATTTCAGGTCCGACTATTTTAAGTGCTTCTGCACATTTAGTAAGATATCCACAGATTGAAGTAAAACTTAAGAAACAAGTTATTGATTTAAAAATCGATTTAAAGCCAGCTTTATCGTCAGAAAAGTTAGAAGAAAGAATCTTAAGAGATTTTCAAGATTTAAAAAACAAACAATTTAAAAATAGTTTAGATAAATTATTACCTCAAAAATTAATACCAGTTATTTTATCTAAAAGTGGTATAGATATACAAAAGCAAGTGAATAACATTACAAAAGAAGAAAGAAAAAAATTAATAGAGTTATTAAAGAATTTTTCAGTAAAAATAAAAGCTTTTAGACCAATTGAAGATGCAATTATTACAAGTGGTGGAGTGGATACAAAAGAGATTAATCCAAAGACCATGGAATCAAAAAAAGTAAGAGGCTTATATTTAGCAGGAGAAGTAATTGATGTAGATGGCTATACAGGAGGATTTAATTTACAAATAGCTTATTCAACTGGTTATACAGCAGGTTTATTAAAGGAGTAAATAGATGGATTTTATGACCATTGAAGAAGAGGTACAAATAGAAATAATTGAAAAGAAATCAAAGTTTATAGCAAGTTTAAAAAGAGTAGAAACAACAAAAGAAGCAGAGGAGAAGATAAAACAGATTAGCAAGAAATATTATGATGCAAGGCATCATTGTGTGGCATATAGAATTGTAGAAGAAAATCAAATTGTAGAAAAATCTAATGATGATGGAGAACCATCTGGAACAGCAGGAGCACCTATGTTAGCTATTTTACAAAAAAATAATTTGGCTAATATTTTAGTTGTAGTTACTAGATATTTTGGTGGAACTTTACTAGGAACAGGAGGATTAGTGAGAGCTTATTCAGATAGTTTATTAAAGGCTATACAAGAAAGTAAAATAATTCAAAAATGTCCAGGAATAGAAATGGAAATAAATTTAGCTTATACTGATTTAGACGCATTTCGATATTATTGTAAAAATAACCATATTTTGATTACAGATACACAATATAGACAAGATGTTGTATGTAAAATAGAGATGGAAGATGCTAAAAAAGAAAAATTGTTGGCTGATTTTAAAACAAAAAAGGTCATTTTAAAAAATGTGAAAGAATTAGCTAAAAAATACATAACAAAAAGTATATAAAAAAAGTAGTTTTATAAAATTTTTGGAAAAATCTTCCAAAAAGTGTTGCTTTTCCTCTTATAAAAGATTATAATATCGATTGTAAAAAATTTACAATTATTATTAATAGGAGGGAAAAGATGAAAGAAAAACTTAATATTTTAATCGCTGATGATAATCAAGATTTTAGTCGTACATTATCTTCTTATATCAACAAGCAAGAAGATATGGAGGTAATTGCTATGGCAAAGGATGGAAACGAAGCAATAGATATGATTTCTAATACTATGCCAGATGTTGTAATATTAGATGTTATTATGCCACATTTAGATGGATTAGGAGTATTAGAAAAAATAAATATGATAAAAACAGATAAAAGACCAGTTTGCATTATGTTATCAGCAGTTGGACAAGACAAGATAACACAAAAAGCAGTAGCTTTAGGAGCAGATTATTATGTAGTAAAACCATTTGACATTGAAGTGCTAATTAAAAGAATTCGAGAGATAAAATTCTTTAAGCCAAATCAACAAGTTAATAATTTTATTGCAAAAGAGGCAAAGCAAAAATACATTGAATTACCAGAAAATGAAGTCAAAAAAGAAGAAAATTTGGAGGCGTTAGTTACTAATGTTATTCATGAGGTAGGCGTACCTGCTCATATTAAAGGATATCAATATTTAAGAGAAGCAATTATGATGGTAATTAATGATATTGATGTAATTAATCAAATTACAAAAAGTTTATATCCTAAAATTGCATTTAAATTTAATACAACACCATCAAGAGTAGAACGAGCAATTCGACATGCTATAGAAGTAGCATGGGGAAGAGGCCAACAAGAAGCAGTTGAAAATATATTTGGATATACTATTTCAGCGGCAAAAGGAAAGCCAACTAATTCAGAATTTATTGCAATGATTGCAGATAAATTACGATTAGAGTTAAAGTCTGCATAGATATAATTTATTTTGAAGAATTTTTTAGTTCGTACCATAAAGAGGAATGTTAAATTCCTCTTTTAAAATGTTTTTGTATAACCTTGAAAAAAATGGAAAAACTTAAAATAATAAAGCAATTTTCAAAGGAGGTACCAATGGAAACTAGTAAAATGAAAAATATGGTGGTTCTAAAAAATTTACCATCTAATTTAGTAGAAGAAGCGATTGTTATTTTAAAGTCTAATAAGAAAGTAAAGAAATTAGAAAAAATAGAGAAAAAAAATAAAAATGATAGGGTAGAACCAGTAAAAAAAGAAAAAGATTATATTTTAAAAGAAGCAGAGATGCTAATATCAACGTATATTTCAAAATTAGAAAGTAATCATCAACCTAAAGAATCCAATAAAAGAATAAAATATGATAAAAGATATATACGATTAAAAAGATATGCTTATGTAGCTAGTTTTATAATTTTAATACAAGCTATAGTGTTAATGATAAAATGAGTCATAAAATCTCTTCCTTTAACATATGTTGTAGAAACATACGTTAAAACAAAGGAAGAGGTGTTTTTTATGGAAAGAGTTATGAGTGTAGAAGAAAAAATAAGACGAGCTGAGGAAATTTACGAAAGAAGGAAACAAGGAGAGGTAAGATCAGTAGCTAAAGTTACGGTAAATGATAAAAAAGATATAAAGCTGTTAAAAAAAATGATTATTCAAGTTTTGGTATGTATTGCTATTTATTTATTAATTTATATGATACAAAATAACGAATATATATTTTCAAATGATTTTATTCATAGAGCCAATGAAATTCTTTCACAAGATACAAATTTTTTAGAATTATATGAAAACATAAAAAATCAAATTATGAATTTTATAACAAAAAAATCAGAAGATGAAGTCAATAAAGAGGCAATAGGTGGTGCAGAAGAAGTAGTAGCAGAGCAACAAGAAGATAATAATACAAATACGCAAGAAGAAATCACAAATGCTATTGTAGATGAAAATACACAAAATTTATCACAAGCAGAATTAGATATTATAAATGTTAAAAATACAACAACTTTTATAAAACCGATTGAAGGTGTTATCAGTTCAAAATATGGGCAAAGGGATACTGCAACAGGAAGAGTACCAAAAAATCATACAGGTACAGATATTGCAGCTTCTACTGGAACAAAAATAAAATCAGCAACAGATGGAGAGGTAGTGTTAGCTTCTAGTGAAGGAGATTATCGGGAATCATTTAAAAATTCAAATAGGAGAAGTAAGTATTATTTACGCACATTGTAATAGCTTATTTGTAAAACAAGGAGACAAAGTTACTCAAGGACAGGAAATCGCAGAAGTGGGTTCAACAGGAAACTCAACAGGTCCTCATTTACATTTTGAAATTAGAATTTCAGAAAGAACAGTAGATCCTCAAAACGTTTTAGAACTGTAAAGGAGAGAAGTATGCGATTTAGAATTGACTTAAAAATATTTATTTTTTTAATTTTGTTTTATTTTACTAAGCAAATAGAAATTTATGCTATGATTATGTTTTTTGCCATTTTGCATGAATTAGGACATCTATTAGCAGGTTTATTGTTAAGAATGAAACCAGAAAAAATGGAAATTATGCCATATGGAGTATCAATTTCTTTTCAATTAACACCTGAAGATTATAATAAAAAGATAAAGCTAGGAAATCAATTAGAATTAAAAAAGATACTAGTAGCAATAGCAGGTCCAATTACAAATTTTATTATTATTTTAATTACTTTACATATGAAATACAGTATTTTTTTTATGTTAAAGATCATTTATTCTAACTTATTATTAATTTTATTTAATTTACTACCAATTTATCCTTTAGACGGAGGAAGAATCATCAAAAGTATTTTACATATTTTATTAGGAAAAATTAAAGCAGAAAAATATATCAACTTGATATCTTATATTACTTTAATTGTCGTAACATTTGTTTCTAGTATTCTTATTTATCAAATAGAAAATATTGCTATATTTTTGATGGTTATAATACTTTGGGGAATTTTTATTAAAGAGGATATTCTTTATCGAAGACGAAATAAAATTTATAATTTACTAGAAAAAACTATTGAAATAAAATAGAATAAATAGTAAACTAATACTAAAGAAAAAAATAAAGGAGAACTGCAAATGATAAAAGCAAAAATGAAAAATTCAAAAGGTATTACTTTAGTAGTATTATCAATTACGATTATTGTGTTATTAATTGTAACTAATGTTGTTATTTACACAGTACAAGACAATTTAAAAGTTGATAAACTAAAAAGTATGCAAAATGATATTGATAATTTAAAAGATAAAGTTTCGTCTTATTATGCACAAAATGGTAAAATTCCTGCTAAGTTAAGATATCAAAATATAGAAAAAATTGAGCAAATAAGACAAACAGGTGTAATTAGTAATACAGTTGATACAGGAGAATTCTATATTATTGATTTAGCTGCAATTGAAAATTTAACTTTACATTATGGAAAAGATTTTGAAAAAGTAAAAGATTTATCAGAAGCTGAAGCTCAAAATTATCAAGATTTATACATTATTAATGAGTCTAGTCAAAATATTTTTTATGTAGCGGGAGTTAATTTAGACGGAGAATGGTATTACACAAATTACACAGAAGATGGTACAGATACTACTTCTGTAGATTTAAGATATATTGATGGCGTAAAAATTCCAGATGGTTTTTATTATGTAGGGGGAACTAAAGACACAGGAATTGTTATTTCTGACGTAAAAGATGACGATATGAATAATACAAAACAAGGTAATCAATTTGTTTGGGTACCAGTGGAGGATCCTAATAAATTTACATTGATAGATGGATACAATAATGGGGAGTTACAAAATAAGGTACCTAATACTTGTATAGAACCATATGATAATGGATATAAAACAGAAGTTGAAGAATATGAGCAAATGAGAAAAAGTGTACTATTAAATCATGGTTTTTATATTGGTAGGTTTGAAACAGGAAAAGTGAATGAGGAAGCCGTTGTAAGAAAAAATGTTGATGCTTATGTAAGTATACCATGGGGAATAAGTAACACAGATGTTTCTGAAGGTGCTGTTAAAAAAGCAAAAGATTTTGTTAATACAAATTATACAAATAAAGGTAAAAAAGTCAATGTAACTAGTAACTTGTGTTATGGAGTACAATGGGATGCTACTATACAATTCTTTGATAGCAATTATTATTCAGGAACTTGTGATGATAATTCAGTTGTGAAGTATACTAAAGGAAATTATAATAAGTCTTTAATAAAGACAGGTTCTAATGAAGACTACGCCATAAAAAATATATATGATATGGCAGGGAACGCTGGAGAAATGACAATGGAATATTGGAAATGGAATTGTAGGACAGTTAGAGGAGGCCATTGTTGGAATAGTAATACAGTGTCATGTTCAACAAGAGAATCAAGACGGTGCTGTTGTTTCGTCAGGAGAAAATTTTATTAGCTTTCGTATAACCTTGTACTTTAATGAAGAAGAAAAATGGTCACCAACTTATGATAAAGAGGGAATATACACAGATAAAAATGGAGATAGTGCTTATATTCCACAAGGTTTTCAAGTATCTGAAGTTGAAAACCAAAATACGATTGATGATGGATTAGTAGTAAGAGATGAAAATGAAAATGAATGGGTATGGATTGAAGTACCAACTTCTATTTATAAGACAGCCTTATCAAACGAAGAATATGAAAATATCGAAAAAGATTTACAAGCTTATGCTAATTCATATAGAAGTACTTATGTTGATACATGGTATTCAGAAGCTCAACATGGATTAGAAAAAACAGAATATGACGATTTAAAAAAAGCAATGCTAAAAAGTATCTATGATAGAGGAGGATTCTTTATTGGAAGATATGAAGTAGGAACTCAAACGCCAAGATACACAGCAAATGATGAATTAACAACACCAATTATTAAGCAAGATGCATATCCTTATAATTGGGTTACTTGTAAGCAAGCACAAACAGAAGCAAAAGATTTAGCTACAGGAGAAAAGACAAGTAGTTTAATGTTTGGAATCCAATGGGATTTAGTATGTAAATTTATTGAAGAAAAAGGATATTTAGAAAATGGAACAAAAATAACAAAAGATATGATAGATAAATCAAAAGACTGGGGAAATTTT
>CANQZU010000036.1 GCA_947628415.1 uncultured Clostridia bacterium
ATGAAAGTGTGTCTCCATGGAATGCAACTTCAGAATATTTTATGGAAAAAATGGGAGTAAAACGTCGTCAAGTAATTGCAACTCTAAAAGGGAGTCAATGTATATAGAGGAGTAGGAAAAGTTTTAATGAGTCCATATTCACCTACTAATTCTTTATATGCAGCTACCAATACAATATCAGCAAAAGCTGCTGCTCCAACAAGCAATACTCTAGGTGCAATAGGAGGAATTTTTGGATAATATTGATTAATAAATAGTTTATACATACCATTAAGGTATGTATAATTTTTTTCATGAATAGTTTGCACTAAGAATAGAATTATGATGTATAATAGTGAACAATATAATTGCATTTTATTGGATTTTATGTTATGATATGGAAGAATATGTCTAGATGATATTATTAAATTAAGAGGGGATGTAAAATATGAAAAAATTAGCTATTTTTTTATTTGCAATTTTAACAATATTACTATCAGGAATAAATGTTAATGCAGTAGAAAATACAGTTTTAACTTCTGATAAAACAGAAGCAACTTTAGGCGAAGAAATTATGATTTCTATTAATTTAACAGGAGATACAAAATCCTTGATTGCCTATACCGCAAAATTAAGTTATGATAAAGAAGTTTTTGAAATTATAGAAACAGAAAATTTTCAAGGACAAGATAATTGGGCTGATATAACTTATAACAAATCTAACAATAAATTTTCTTTGATTCATAAAAATAAAACCAGTGATGAAAATCATTTACAGATAAAATTTAAAGTTAGAGATGATGCTGTTCCTGGAAAAACCAATATTACAATTAACAGTATTACAGCTTCTGATGGAAATAAAGATATTTCTCTAAATGGTAATACTATAGAAGTTATGATCATAAAAGAAGGATTAACAGATGGAGAAAGTATTCCAACTGATAAAAATCAAATTTCAAGCAATGAAGAAAATATTGCTATTGATATAAAAAAAGATATTTCATGGGTGGCATATATTCTTATTGTATTGATTATTTTGATTATCTCATTTACTATTTATTATTATAGAAAAAGTAATGAAAAAAGAACTCCTAAAAATAAAAGAAATATTATTATGATAATCGCAATATTACTCGTAATTGTTCTATTTGCGATATCTATTAATATTTTATCTAATAAAAAAGCAGATGTTAACAAAGATGGTAAAATAGATTATGAAGATACAAAAGATATTATTGAATATTTATTAGAAATTAATAAGGCAGAAGAAGATGAAAATATAAGCGATAAAGATATCAATAATGATGGACAAATAACAATAACGGATGTTGTTTTATCAACAAACCAAGCAAATAATCAAAATTATTCTACTAATAGTGGAAACTTAAATAATAATAGCAATAATAATGGTGATAGTACAACAACGCCTGACAACTCAAATAATCCAGAAGATTCAGACAATGAGCAACCTATTAATGCAAAAATAATTAATTGTAAAATAATGAATACTAGTGGAGAAGAAGTTTTTTATGTAGCAAAAAGTCAAAAGTTAAAAGCAATATATACTATTGAAACAAACGTAAAAGAAGACATAAGTTTTATAACAGTAAATTCTGTAAAATTACCTGTTAATAAAAATACAGATGGAAGTTATACAGTAAGTTTCAATGCTCCAGCAAATGCTGGAGAAATAGAAATACAAGCTTCAAAGATAGAATTTGGAATAAATAGAGAAAGTAATGTTTCTTATTCTTCTAAAATCGACGTATTAAAATCAATCAAGCCAACAGTTAAAAATGTAAAAGTAGATGATACAAAAGAAAAACCAGTATTAACATACGAAATTGAAGATCCAGAAGATACATTTATAGCTGGAAAAATAACTATTATAGATGCAAAAACACAAGAATTCCAAGAGATACAAATTACAGATAAAGCACAAACAAGATATATATTAGAAAATATAAAAGAATTAACAAAATATAGTATAAAGTTTGAATTTACATATGATTTAGATGCTAATAAAGAAGATAATAACAATCAAGCAGTAGAAACTATAGAAGGAAATCAATTTGAAGTGATAAAAGATTATGACTTTAAATTGGAAAATTTCGTAGTAACGAAAATAGATAGAGCTAAAAAGCAAATAGTATTACAATTTACAAGTACAAATGCAACAGAGAATTACGTAAGTGAAGTAACGATAAACGGAATGACATATAAAGTTACAAAGGCAGGAATAACTTATGCAGTAACAATTCCATATGAGAGCGAAACAAGAACAGTTTTAGAACTACAAAAAGCAAAGTTAAATAATTTGCATGAATTCGAAAACTTGCAAAATAAGCTACTTATATTTAAAACAGTGCCAACAGCCAATGTAGAGGCACAAACAGATTCTGAACAAAAAGCAATAAAACTAAAAATAGATTTATTTGATGAAGATTCTACTATAACAAACTTAGAAGCAAGATTAATAAATCCTAAAGGAAAAGTAATTTCAACTAAATCACTTAATAAAGATACAAAAGAAGTAATTTTCGAATCAGAAAATGAGGCAATGTTTAAATCTGGAAAATATATAGTAGAAATAGGTGCTGATTATGAAGTTGTAGATGGACTAACACATAATAAGAAAGAAACAATAGGAAATTCAGAAATCACTATACAAACAAAGGCAAGCATTACAAAAGCAGAAGTCCAAAATTATTATGTTGAAAAAGGCAAAAATGTAGATATAAAATATACTTTTATATCTAATAATGAGAATAAGCCAACAGGTATTAATATAAACGACACATTTTATTCAGCAACAGAAAATAATGATGGAACAATTACTGTATCTATCCCAGCTGAAACAACAAATTATGGAGAAAAGAAATATACAGTTACAATTGCAATGTTTGGCAATGAAACTGTAATACTTGAAAGCACACAAGATGCTAATTATTATTTATTAAAAGACAGACCAAGTATTGAAAAATATGCATTTAATGAGTCTGCAAAAAATCAAACTTTGGAATTTGGCTTGAAAAATAGCGAAAACTCAATTATAAAAGATGCTAAAGTAATCTTAAAAAATGAAGCAATGGAAACTGTATTAAGTAAGCAATTAAATACTCAAATACAAAAAGATGAAGAAATAGTAGAAACAGTAATAGAATTAAGTAAAGTACCAAATGGAATTTATACATTAAGTTTATCTGGAACTTATGATTTAGATGATGACGAAAATAATAACGAAAATATACATAATTTATCAGATATTTTTGAACAAAGAAAAATTCAAGTAACTTCAACATACACAGCTGAATTATCAATAACAAATGTAGAAGTTAAAGACTATAAAGCAATTGTAACTTTTACTAGTACAAATTCATCTAATGCAACTGTTGAATATATAGTAGTAGATGGTGAAAAATTCCCAGTAACAAGGCAAGAAGATTCAAACACATATATTGCAGAAATACCTCATCAATATGAGCAAAATCAGATTAAAAAGATAACTGCTGTTGTTTTAGCAAATGATATTGATATAACCTTAACCCAAGAACAAAGTTATGAAGTATTTAAGACAAAACCGATAGTTACTGACATTATAACAAAGCAAGATGGAAATAATTTGAGTGTTAACTTTACATTTAATGATTTAGCATCAATAGCTAAAAATGCTAAAGTCGTTATAAAAAAAGATAATAATGTTGTTCAACTAAAAGATATAACAATAAAAGACACAAATGTAGTATTTGAAAATATCACACAAGCAGGAACATATACTATAGAATTTTTAGCAGATTATGATAGAGCTGATGGAAAAAAACATAATCAGGACAAAATAAATGTAGGTAATGTTACATATAAAGTTTCAATAAAAACAACAGTAGAACTTTTAAAAGATTTATTTAATGAATATCCTGAAAGAAATACCGAATTAGCAATTACCTATCATATAACTTCAAATACAGAAGAACAAATAACTGCTATTACATTTGATGGAAAAGAATATAGCCAAGAAGAATTTGAAGTTTCTAATGGAAATTATGTAATAAAAGTAATGACACCAAATAAATCAGAAGAAAAGATTTATCAAGTAACGAGTATAAAATATGCAGATGATACAATTGCTGTAAATAATAATGAAGCAAAAATTTTTGTATTAAAAACGGCACCTAAAGTAACAAATTTTAATTTTGATAAGAAAGAAAAAACGATAGCTTTTAAGCTTGAAAATCCAGAAAATGCAACAGTAAAAGGAAGAGTGACAATTAAAAGTTTAGATGGAAAAGTAGTTTATCAATATCTAGAAGATTTAAAAAATGATGAAAATACAATTGATTTAACTAAACTTGATGGATTTGATGAAACAGTTACCTATCAAGTTGTATTAGAAGGAACTTACGATTTAGATAACAATGAATTAAACGGAAAAAATGAATATTCATTAGCAGATTTACTTAAAGAAGAAATTCAGATAAGAATAGGTACAGATATAAGCTTTGATAGATTTTCAACAAGATATCCTGAAAAAGGAAAAAATGTTGAAATTACATTTAACGTAACTTCAGATACAACTATTCCAGTTACCGCAATATATGTAAATAATAAAGAATATCCTGCGGAACTTGTTGCTGATGGAAAATATAAAATAATTTATAAGGCAAAAGAAGATACTTCAGGTATAGAAAATCTTACTGTAAATAAAGTAAAACATGGAGTAGAAGAAGTTCAAGTTAAGGAAGAAAGAACTGAAAAAATAGATGTATTAAAATCTAAACCAAAAGTACTATTCGATTTTGAAATAGATGAAAACTATGAAGCAAAGACTGTAACATTCAAATTTAAATTAGAAGATTCAGAAAATGTAATAGCTGAAAATAACGCATATGTATCATTTGGAAATGGAAAGTTCCATGATGCCAATGGTCAAACTAAAGTACCTGTTAAAGTAGGAAATAATGAAGTAACATTTGTAGAAGTAGAAGAGCAAAGAGGTTATTTATTAGAAGTTAAAGCAAATTATGACTTAGATACAAATGAACTTAATGATATTTTAAATCAAAATGATAATAAATATGAAAATGATCCGTTAATAAGAGCTATGGCTATATTATTGCCACCATCTATATTAAAAGTTGATAATATATCTGCTCAAAATCCAGAAAATGGTGTTAATAGTAAATACTTAAATAAAAATGAAAAATTTAAGTTAAGTTTCACAGCTCAAACCTTTACACAAACAGTAGAGGGAGGAACAAAACCTATTTCATATTATCCTGAATCTGCTGTAATAAATGGCAAAACATATAAATTAGATAAAAATGGAGATACTTATACAACTCAAGAAACTTTAAATGGTTATACAGACGCAGGTAAGAAAGAAATAATAATTGATAGTGTAACATTAGAGAATAAAGAAGTTATTAACGAAGATATTAAAGGAAATATTGAAGTATTAAAAGATAGATTAAGTGTAGAAAACTTTAAAGTTGATACAACTGCTGGAAAAGCTCTTGCAACATATAACTTAATTGATGCTGATAATAGTTTTGTTAATGGAATAATCGAAATGACCCAAACAGATAGTAATAAGATTTCAACTATGGAAATAGATAATACTAAAGACTCATATGAACTAGAGCTAGAACCATATATTAAATACAGTGTAACAATAAAAATGAGATATGATTTGGATGAAGATAAACAAGATACTATTAATCAAGATGAAATCAGTTATGGACCTATTAGTGTAGAGGTTATTCCAGAATATAATCTTAAGATAGCAAATACCGAAATTACAAGCATAAATAATGACGAACATAAAGCTACAATTGAGTTTACTTCAATTAATAACTCTCATTATAAAGTAAAATCTATTAAAATAGGTAATAATGAATATGTAGTTACATCATTAGAACCAGCAGAAGATAATAAATACGCTTTTGAATATCCTTATGGAGAAAGTTTAGAAGGCAAAAGAACAGAAATAAAAATAGATAGTGTAGTTTTAGAAAATAATGAACAAGTTATACCTATTGAAAATACTACAGCAATAATATTTAAAGATAAACCTGAAATAACTTCAATAAACGCAGAAGTTGTAAGTGCAATAAATATACATTCAACTTTTGAAACAAAAGATAATGACAATACATTAACAAAATTATATGCAGTATTAAAAAATCAAGATGGAAATAAATTGCAATCAAAAGAATTAGATATAAAAGCTAAAGAAGTTACGTTTGAAGGTATAAATGCTAATAAATATAAAGTTGAAATATTTGCAAACTATGATTTAGTAGATGGAAAAGAACATATAGATGTATTGTTAAAAGAAAGTGATTTAATAAATATAGAGCCAATAGTAAATATTAAAACAAATTCTATAACACCTAGTAAATACCCTCGGAAAAGGCGATGCAATTACATTAGATTATAATATCACATCCAATACAGGTTCATATATAAGTAGTGTAATGATAAATGAAACAGAATATCCAGTTGTAAGATATTCAGAAGGAAATTATAAGATTTCGTACACAGTTCCAAAAAGCCATGGACTACATAATATAAAATTAACAAGAGTTAATTTCGAAACTGGAGTATCAGCTACAACTGAATATTCAGAACAAGTAGATGTATTGAAAACAGCACCAACAATAACTAATTTCACAACAACAGAAGATTTAAATAATAAATCTGTAATATTCACATTTAAAATCAATGACCCTGACGGAGCATTCGTTTCAGGAAAAGCAATAGTTGGTAATGTCGAAAAAGAAGTAACTAAAGACACAACAACTTTGATGTTTAATGTTGAAGAAGATAAATTAGAGACTTTTAAATTAGAAATTAATTATAATTTAGATTCTGATCCTTCAGATATCAATAATTCAAATGTATTACTATTTACTGAGCAATTTAGTTTAGTATCTAATTATAGTTTGAGCATGAAAAATATTCAAACTTATAAAGAGGGGGAAAATACCCCGACAAAGTACTTTGCTCAAAATGAAACAATACAATTAAGATTTAATAGTGAAAATAAAACTGATTTAAGACCTACACAAATAAGAATTAATGATGTAACTGATAAAACTTCAGAAGGTAGTTGGTATGATGTAACAGCAGTAGAAAATACTGATGGAACAGTAAATTATTATTACACAACAATAAAAGGTAATGATAAAGCAGGTATTGAAGAGTTAGAAATTTTAGAAATCATGTTAAGTAGCGGAAAAATAATAAGCAAAGAAGATTTTGTTGATAAGCCTTCAAATATAATTGTAGATATATTAAAAAATACACCTGAAATAGTTGACTTAAGTACAATAAACAATGAAACTGAATTTACAATAAGTTTTAATGTAATAGATACTGATGATGCTTTATTAGATAGCTATATTAAGATAGTTAGCAAAGAAAATGGCGATATTGTATTAAATCAAAAAATTACAAAAGGAAAAAATATATATAATGTTACATTAAAAGAAAATGTTTCATATACACTTACAATTGAAAGAAATTATAATTTAGACAGTCAAAAAGAGGATGATCAAAATACTAAAAATGAGGTTATTATTACTAAAGATTTAGAAATTGCTGTTTCAAACTTTAAGCTTAAAAATCTATCAATTCCAAGAAGAATTCCAAATGGAAGTACAGCTGTAATGACTTTTGAAAATGAATTAATGTCATATCAAGATGTCGAAGAAATAAAAATAGATAATGAATTTCATAAAGTAACCAAAGATAATGAAACCGGTATATATAGTCTAACATTAACACCTAAAAAAGTCGGTGTAAATACAATATATTTTGAAAGTGTTATAATGGGAGGAAAAACTTTTGACATTGATAGATATGTATCATATATATACGAAAAAGCAGAGCCAGAAGCATATGATGTAACCGAAATTCAAGAAGATAAAACTGATAGCCTTGCAAAAATTAGCTATAAATTAAAAGACAATGACAAAACCATAAAAAAATTAACAGCAGTAATGAAGAATAGTGCAGGAGCAGTTGCAGCAACAAAAGTGCTAGATAGTACAACTACTACAAGTTTTGATATGCCACTCATGAAAACATTTAGATATACAATAGAGTTAAAAGCAGAATATGATATAGGTGATGGAAAGACTTTTGATACAAAAACTTTATTTGAAAAAACAAAAGAAACAGGAGGATTTGTAAACTTATTAGAAGAAACAACCAATAAAGAATTTGTAAACAAAGGTGATGAAGTTGTAGCAACTTATAAGATATTTACTAATATTGATCAAGAAGTAAAGAAAATTTTCATTGATGACATAAGTTACAATGTTGAGAAAACAAAAGATGAAAAAGGTAAAATAATAGAAGATACATATAATGTAACTTTGAAAGCACCTAAAAATAGTGGTATTTTTGAACAATATGTAACAAGAATGCAAATTGGTACTAATACATATGAAGTACAAGACAAAAATCCAGTAAAAATAAAAGTATTAAAAGATAAGCCAACACTTACGCATTTTATAATAGATGAAGGAAATAATACTTTATCATTTAGAATAAACGATAAAGATAAATCTTTAACAACAAAGCCAACTTTTACTATTACAGATGCTTCTGGTAAAAAAACTACGCAAGATTTAAAAAATGCAGATTCAGAATATACTTTTAACTTAAAGAATTTGGGAGTTAATACAATTGGTGAGGAATACCATACAATTGTAAACGCATCATATGATTTAAAACCACAAGAAACAGAAAATACAAATATATTACAGAAAGTATTAAATATATTTGCTCCTGAAAAAAATACTGCAAATAGTCAAATATCTACACTTTCAAGTCAAGCTTTAGATGAGACAGCAGAGCCAGAAATTGAAACTGAAAGAACTGAAAATATATTTGAAAGAAGTATTAAATTAAATGGAATAACTGATTACAACTTTAAATTCGACAATTTCAAACCAGGAGGAGAATTTAGTGTAAGTATAGAACAACAAGTAGATTTTGATTGCTCTACATCATATGATTATCCTGTTACTAAAGTTATAGTTGATGGTGAAGAATATCCAGTATTTAAAGTAAAAAGTAATGATTCTGACCATAGGTATGGATTTAATTATAAAGCAAAATCTTTTGACCAAGAGTATTTGCATTATGAAAAAATAATACTGGAAAATGGCGCATCATATGATGTATCTGACGACCCTAATAGTTATACTTGGCTTTGGATAGTTCTTGAAACTCCAACAATAGAGGTTACAGAATTTGAAGAAGATATTAGTACTAAAACAATGCTGTTTAGATATAAAGTAAATGATCAAGATAAAACATTAGAAGATGTTGAGGATCCTATATTCATACTTAAAGATTCTAATGGAAAGGAAATAACAAGAAAAAATATATCAATTGATAATACCTCTGTAGAATTTGAGATACCAAACCCACCAAGTTCTTCTTATAAAGTTGAAATAAGGGCACCTAGAATTTTACGCGCGAAAGATTTATATGAGAAAAATGTACAGTTAGGAACTGGAGAATTCGAATCTTCTGTAAATACTTCAATATTAAATGCTAAATTTGAAACACTTTATCCTAAAAAAGGTGAAACGATTATAATTGACTACACAATAAGTAGTACAAAAGTAATTTTAGTAGATCCAGAAGATCATGCAAATTTATCAAAGGCTGTAAATATTTCTTCATTAGTGATAAATGGTGCAGAATATACAGCTGAATTCTTAGGAAACTCTGTATATAGAATATATTATACTGCTAAAGATACGCCAGGAATTGAAGATATTAATGTAACACGAATCAATTTTAGTAATAATACAACAGAAATTTTTGATAGAACAGATAAAGTAGAAGTATTAAAAGCTTTACCAAAAATAACTAATTACAAGACTGAAAACAATATTGTAGATGGTACGGTTACATTTACATTTAACCTAGAGGATGATGATTCTGTGTTAACTTCAGGTTCAATTAAAGCAGTGGTAGGAGACCAGTCACAAAATTTAACAGTAGGTTTAAATAAAAATACATTTAATGTAACAACTGATGTATTATCACAATTTGAAATCAAAGGAACTTTTGATTTAGATGACGATATCTTAAATGGTGAGACGGGTGAAGATAAAAATCGCTATGAAGATGAAGCAATATTCACTAAACCATTTATATTGACAGGTTCTTATGATATTGAGTTTAATGATATAACAACATATAATAGTAAACTAGAAAAAACTAAGTACTTTGAAAAAAATGAAGATATAACAGTCAAATTTGAATTTAGTGCAAAAGAAGGTCTTAAATTAGATCAAATGAATATAAACGGAGAAAATTATATTCCTGAGCAAGATGCAGAAAACGAAAAAATTTACTCTATTAATATTAAAGGAAGTGATACAGCAGGACCAGTAGATGCCTCAATTACATCAATTACTTTAAATAGTGGTAATGATGTCAATTTGACTGATAAAAATATTTCATACGAAGTATTAAAAGATGTTGTAAAAGTTGAAAGTTTTGACTATTCAATAACTGAAGAAGATGCAGATGATATCAAATTGAAAATTAATATATCAGATAAAGACAATTCTAATAAAGCATTGAAGATATATGTTAAAGATGAATACGGAAAAACTTTAGATGTTAATAATCCAGATTTAAGTCTTGGCGATAATACAGTTATATTTGAAAAAACAAATGCTTCGAAGTATTTTGTTTCACTATATTCTGATTATGATAGAGACGAAAACAATACCGATTCAGAAAATAGTTACAAAGATGTAAGGGTATATTATGAAGTCATAACTATTAATACAAGATATATTGAAATGAAAGATATAGTGGATGTACAATTATATAGATTTAGCGATACTACGGGCAATGTAGAAAGAGTATATTCTTTAACTGAAAGAAATTTAAAAGTTTTAGATAACTGTGTTGTAAAAGTGACTATGAGAGATATAACACCTTTCTTTGCTAAAATAAAAAGTTATGAAATAAAAAATGGAAAATTAAAATTGATATTAGATTATGCTGATGCTATGATTTATACTGGTAAAGAATTGAAAAAATTAGAAGTAACTTTAGATATCTTAACTGACCAAAGTTATGAGTATAAAGGTTCATTTAAAACATTAGCAGAAAAAATAAAAGAAAATCCTAAAGCAGAAATAACATTAGATAAAGATTATGATTTAGCAGACTATCCAGGAAATCTTGATGATTCAGATGCAATAATTGATAATTTTGAAGGAACATTAAATGGAAACGGACACGTAATTAGTAACTTACATAAACCATTATTTAATACTATTACAAATGGTAAAGTTCAAAATATTAAATTTAATGGAATAACATTTACTAAAAAAAATCAAAGAGCCGTTGTTGCTAAAACTGCTAAAGGTACGGAAATAACTAATATTCATATTGACGGAGTTGCATTTGTCGACGGAAATTGTGGCGATAATAATTCATCTTTTGCATATGAATTAAAAGATAATTCAATTGTTCAAAATAGTAGTGCAATAAATATTAACTTTACTCCAAGTTATCTTGGCCAAGTTAATGCTGGTGGAGTTTCTTATATGTATAATTCTACAATCAAAAATTGCTATGTACAGGGACAAATAACTTCTGGATGGCATTTTAATGGTGGATTAGTAGGAAGGGCATATAATAATTCTCAAATTTTAAATAATATAATAGATATGAATTTAACACCATATTATGGATTAACAAGTAATGAAAGCAGTGGAAATGGTGGTATTGTAGGTACTTCAGATGCTGGAATAATATTAAAGAACAATTTAAGTTTAATTGATTCAACAGAAAAAATTAGCACAATTTATAATCCTAAAAAAGGAAATACTATTTCAGATAGTTCAGAAAACAATTATCAATTGGAAGATACAGTTGCTACAAAACAAACTGGTAAAGGCATAAATTCAGTTAAAAAAGCTGATATAAATGATAAATTATTTGAAAAAATGTATTTTGATAAAAATATTTGGAATATACCAGAAGATACATCTTTTGAAAATCTACCAACTCTAAAAGGTAACACAGTAGCTTTCGTAGATAATGGGGCAAAACCTGAATATTCAGAAACATATATTCCAGATTATGCTCGAATTTCAAACTCAAAAGATTACGATAAAGATAGAGAAATAATTTATCATAATATGTATAAATTGATGCCTTTCTATGATGCAAAAGAAATATTAACAGATGGTAATAAAATTGATAAAAAACATAAATTAAACCAAAAATTCATTAAATATGTATTAGCTTATAATGGAGAAGGTAAATTAGTTTCTTCACTTAATACTAAAAACTATAATACTTTAAGAAAAATTAGTATCGTGTTTGAAGATGGTGACGAGTTAGAATATGCAATAGATTTTGACGACTATTACGGAAATGTTGTTTCATATATAATATCTGATCTAAATATTGGATATAATTACAATAGGTTTATATTACAAGAAAATTCAGATATTGTGAAAAAATTATTAAAAGAAGCTTCTACATATGAATATACAAGAGATTTAGACCCACTAACTAAGGACGAGGATAGTAGATTATATAAAGAATATTTTGACAATGTAACAAAACATCATATTACAGAGTTTGTTGAAAACATATTAACAAATTCTGAATATATCCCAACATTTGAAAATGAAGTATTGAACAATTTAATAATTCAAGATTTAATAGACACAGGAAAATTAAAAGAATTGCTATTTGCATATAATTACTTCAAGTATTGGTATAGTATGGATATGGATGGAGTTAACGTTGCAGATTCAATAATGTTCCATGGTATTGAAATGTTTGATAAACGAATGACCCTTGCTAATATTTCTTCTAACCTAGTTAAAGGATCAAATTCAGCAACAAATATAACTGGAAACTTCTATAAAAATTATTTAGCACCATATACAAAATTATCAAATTTAGGAGTATTCTTAAACTATTATGTAACAAGCTTAACAAAATTCAAATCTGGAAATGATTGGTTTAAAGAAAACTGGCATGGTGGTATATACATCGATGTAGATATAAATAAACCTAATGTTTACCATTCTATTTGGGATCATGTAATGCGTAGTTCTAATGTTCAAAATAGTTTCTTACCACTATTTACAGTACCAGAGAACTCAATGTATGTAATAACAAGTCCAACACAAACTTTTTATGGTTCACTTCGTATATACTTACAAAATCCAAATGACAAGACTCAATTAGATAAATTTAAAGATAATAATTTGGCACAATTTACAAGACAAGTTAAAAACTTCTATATCTTTGCATATGATTTTGTAGGACCAGAATATTTAAATCCATATGTAGATGTACAATATGATATTAGAACAACACTAACTGATAAAGGCACAAAATATAATAATCCAAAAACAACTACTGAAAATTATCATAAATATTTTGCAGAAGCAATCAATAAATGGCCAGCATCAAATGGTTCAGGAGCTTATGCTACTGGATCTGAAGTTTACTGGAATGTTATAAAATTAATAAGCGGATTTAATGTTTCAACACACGAAACATTACACAATCAAGATAGTAAAGTATTTTTACAAGGATATGGACGTCGTGGAAAAGATGGAAATTCTGAAGACTATACAGCAGGAAACTTACAGCAATACTATAAAGATGGTTGGGTAAGCCCTAACATAATGGAAGAAGAAATTACTGAAAAAGGTGTTGGAAATCCAATCACTCAAAATTATAAGTTAGAGCGTGTAAATACTAATCAGAAATTAACAGATTTCTACAATAAATACTTTAGATTAAACGATATGTTAGACTATATAGAGGCAAAAGCATTCTTAACATTAGACAATCAAACAAAGGCAAATCTTGCTTCACAGGTATCATATCCAAGGTTGGCTAATAAGAGTTCAACTGAACAAGAAAAAGGTGATAGCCATGTACAATATGATCCTTTAACCGTAGATAAAGTCAATAAAATGAAACTAAATGAAGTATCTGACTTATGGGATAATAAGATAATGTTAAGACCTGGACTTAAAGAAACTCAAATTTTTTCTCCTGGTGCTGCAACAGATTCTCTATATAATATTCGTTGGTATCAGCCACATGCAGATGATGATAGACCTGATGGAGCAAACTTTAAATGGCTAGCTTGGGAAATGGCAGGAAATAAAGGATATTTTGATGGATATATGGCTTACTATAGCCAGACATACATTGATAAAAAGACAACTAATAATGGACAAAAAACAACAGATTTAATAGCATTAAAATATATTACTGGTAAAAATTCATTCAGAGAATATAAACTTGATAGATACAATTATGCCGAAAGTCATTGGAATGATATAGACACTTATATAAATGTGACAGAAATTTATAATGCATATTTAGAAGCTTTACAAAAAGATGCAAAAGATCCTAAAAGACAATTAAGTAACAGTACAGCTGTTAAGAGAAAATACTTTGTAGAAATCAAAAAAGCAACAAATGATTTTGAGATTGATCCATTTACTAAAAAAGCTACAACTACATTAATCAATTCAGAAGAATTAAAAACTAAAATAGAAAACAAAACTACTACTGATGTACAAACAAAAAAAGTTGATATTATGAAAAATAAACAAAATGAACAAACTAGCACTAATTCAACTAACTCAACTAATTTAACTAATACAACAGATGAAGCAGTTAAAAATAATAAATCAAATGAAGTAGTAAATAACACAACATCTAATTCATTAACAAAGCCAAATGATAGAAAAGATGATAATATTGTAGTTAATAATATAGAAACTACAGAGTAAATAGATAGATGGCACTTAAAAATTTTATGTGCCATCTGTTGCTTTTATATTAAAATATTATAGATATGGAGGAATAAAAATGTGTACAGCAGTAACTTATAGTACAAAAAATCATTATTTTGGAAGAAATTTAGATTTAGAATATTCATATAAAGAAACAATCACTATAACTCCTAAAAATTATGAATTTGAAAAAATTAACTCAAAAACAAATTATATTTTTATAACTATTTAAATTTGATGAATTTGATAGAGTCACTAGTTGTATACGATAGTATAATTAATTTTATAGATTGGAGGAGAGTTAATAAATGGATAATAGAAATATTAAACTTGCACATAACCTTATAAATAATTCAATAGATTTAAAAGAAGGAGACAATTTATTAGTTGAAGTAAATGGAGAAGATGGATTAGATCTTGCAAATGAAATTATAAATCAAGCTAAAAAAATCAAAAGAATATAATATTGAAAATGAGCAAGAATTGATTGAACCTACAGAAACAATTCCATCAGATATAGCACAGTATATGTAAAACAAGTATAATTAAATATTTGAAAAAATAAGAAGACATTAATTAAATTGTTAATATCTTCTTTATTTTTTATTTTAAATAATATATAATAAATTTAACAAATAGTAA
>CANQZU010000037.1 GCA_947628415.1 uncultured Clostridia bacterium
GGAACAAAAGAGCAAAGACGATTTTTCAAACAATTATTAGAATATAAAAAAGCTGTATAATACAGCTTAGTTATAGAACAATTTTGAGGGTATAAAATTTTTAATAAATTTCCCCGAAAAAAATTGACACTATCCAAAAATTTACCAAATTTGACAAAAAAAGAATAAAATAGTATAATGTATTTGTTGCTAAAAGGAGGTAATTAAATTTATATGAAGAAGGAAGAAAAGGCTTCAATTTCTATTATGAGAATCATCTGTATTAGCATCATATTAATTTTAATATCAGGAATTGGTGTTATGGCAGTTAATACCAAATTGAGCGATGTAAAAATTACCCTTCAAAATGGATATGAAATGACAGTTTTAACCTCTAAGAAAAAAGTATCAGAAATACTAGAAGAAAATCATATTATTTTAGAAGAAAATCAAAAGACAATCCCTCCACTAGATAGCCAGATATCAGCAGGAGAAAACATTAAGATTACTGACAAATCTTATCAGGAGGTTCAAATTGCTCAGATATCTGAAAAAGGTGTAGAAACATCATTACAGCAATTATTAGAAAATTATGCACCTATTACAGAAAAAATAGTAGTAGAACAAGTTGAAATTGCTTATGAGACCATAACTAAAAATGCAACAGAAACTTCAGCTGATACAACCAACAAAGTATTGCAAAAAGGTCAAAATGGTTTAAAAGAAATAACTTATAAAATAAAATATCAAAATGGAATAGAAATTGAAAAAATAGTTTTATCAGAGGTAGTAATCAAAGAACCAGTTAATAAAATTGTGCAAGTTCAAAAAAAGGAAGTATCTACTCGAAGTGCAACAGCAAGAACAGTAACTTCTTATTCAGGAGGAAAGTGGACTTATTCAGCAAATGAATTTGATTTATTATGTGCAATTACAGCACAAGAATGTAGTTCAAGCTATACAGGAGCATTAGCAGTTATTACAACAGCATGTAACAGAGCAGAAGCTAGAGGAACAGATCCTTTAACAGAATATAAAAGAAAAGGACAATTCTGTTATTCAATTGATTCACATTGGAAAAAACGATTAAATGGAAATTATTCAAGTTATGTGCAAAAAGCAGTAACTGATGCATTAAATGGTACTAGAAATCATAATTATCGCTCTTTTAGAGCTGCTGGAACACATTCAGGAGTACTTATTGGTGGTAATGTATATTTTTAAATAAAGGAAATAGATTTAGCAGTTATTTTAAAAAATAACTGCTAAAATTTTGACAAGATAATTAATATAGATTAAATTTTACTTATTATTTGCTTTTATAAAATAAATATAGTAAAATAGTGGAAGAAAAAATTAAAAAGGAGAAGTAATAAAATCATGAAACTCATTTCATGGAATGTAAATGGAATACGAGCTTGTGTTAACAAAGGATTTGAAACATTTTTTAAACAAATCAATAGTGATATATTTTGTATTCAAGAAACAAAATGTATGCCAGATCAAATTAATTTAGAGTTTCCAGGATATAAAAGTTATTGGAATAGTGCAGATAAAAAAGGATATTCAGGAACAGCTATTTTTACAAAAAAGCAACCATTAAGTGTAACCTATGGAATAGGAATAGAAGAACATGACAAAGAAGGTAGAATAATTACTTTGGAATTTGAAAATTTCTATTTAGTTAATAATTATACACCAAATTCCAAAAGAGAATTAGAAAGATTAGCGTATAGGCAAATATGGGAAGACCAAATTAGAAATTATTTATTAAAGTTAAATAAAATAAAACCAGTTATCATGTGTGGGGACTTAAATGTAGCTCACCATGAAATTGACTTAAAAAATCCAAAAGCTAACCAAAGAAATGCAGGATTTACTGTAGAAGAGAGGGGAAAAATGACAGAACTTTTGGAAGCAGGTTTTACAGATACTTTTCGATATCTTTATCCAGATAAAGAAAATGAATATAGTTGGTGGTCATACATGGGACAGGCTAGACAAAAAAATATAGGATGGAGAATTGATTATTTTATTGTCTCAAATCAAATACAAGAAAAAATTAAAGAGGCAAGTATTTATCAAGAAATTATGGGAAGTGATCATTGCCCAATAGGACTAGAAATAGATTTATAAAAAAGAAAGTAGAGGATAAAAATGAACGAAATTAAAAATCATTGGAGAAAATGGCTATATTGGTTTGCTTTAGGAGTAGCTGTTATTATAGTATACAAAGCATTGGATAATTTTACAGATGTTATGGGGGTTGTTGCAACTTTTTTTGATATTATCACTCCATTTTTTGTAGGTATTTTTATTGCCTATTTATTTTATTTACCTTGCAGAAAAATAGAAGCAACTTATCGAAAATCAAAAAGCAAAATTATTACGAAAAAGGCAAGAGCCCTTAGTATTTTGACAGTATATTTTATTGTTTTACTACTATTGATTATATTAATTAATTTCATTTTACCAGTTGTATGGGAAAGTGTTATTGATTTTATTAATAACATTCAAAATTATTATGAAATAGCTATAGAAAGATATAATAACTTACCAGATGACCACTTTTTAAAGGGAGAGATTGTGCAAGAGACAATACAGAATATTCAAAATCTTGATATGAAACAATACTTCCAATTTAATAAAATTTTAGAATATGTGGCGAGTGCAATTAATGCTGTAACAAGTTTATTTAATGTATTTGTGTCAGTTATCGTATCAGTTTATATTTTAGCAGAGAGAAACGAAATATTAAATTTCTTAAAAAAAGCAGCAGAAGCGATATTGAAAGAAAAAACATATAAAAATATAGATAAATACTTTAACAATTCAAACGAAATATTTTTTAAATTTATTGCGAGTCAATTTTTAGATGCAGTTGTAGTAGGATCCCTAGTAACAATTGCTATGACAATTATGGGAATTAAATATGCACCACTATTAGGATTTTTAATTGGATTGTTTAATATGATTCCATACGTAGGAGCAATTATTGCTGTTGTCATTTCTGCAATTATTACACTTATAACAGGAGGATTATCACAAGCAATATGGATGTTAATTGTTGTTATTATTTTACAACAAATTGATGCCAATATTATTAATCCAAGAATTGTAGGACAATCTTTAAAGATAAGCCCATTGTTAGTTATTTTTGCTATTACAGTAGGGGGAGCTTATTTTGGCATATTAGGTATGTTTTTAGCAGTACCAATTATGGCAGTATTAAAAATATTTGTAACAGATTATATTAATTATCAGTTAGCCATGAAAAGACTAAAAAAAGAATAAACCTAAAAAAAAGAATTGCCTTTGAGGCAATTCTTTTTTTAGATTTAATTTCGTTGTAATAAGTATTGAATTCCACCATTTGCTATTGCAGTTAAAGTTAAAACAATAATACCAGCTGTTATAACACCTAAAACGATAGGTGGAATGGCTTTTTTAGGTGGCAAATCTAAAAAGTTAGCAATTAACGAACCTACCCAAGCACCTGTCCCAGGCAATGGGATTGCTACAAATAAAAATAGACCAACAGCGGTAAAATTTTGTAATTTTTCACTTTCTGCAATTTTTTTAGTAGCCCTTTCAGAAGACCAATCTATAATGATTTTAAAGATTTTCCATCTGCCAAAAAATTGAAATAAAGGCTTAATATATTTTACAATGAAATAAACGGGAAGAATATTCCCTATAAAACTGCAGATAAAAGATTCTAAATAATTTAAATGGAAGGTAAAAACACCAATAGGGATAGCACCTCTTAATTCAACAATAGGTATCATTCCAACTATTCCTGTTAAAAGATATTTTATAATAATGGGTAAACTTTCCATTTATTTTTTTCCTCCTTCTATGTCAAAATTCTTATCTATTGTACTATAAAAAAATAAAAATGTCCATTCATAAAAAAATATAATAAATATCCTCTAAAACCTTGACATCCGTAAGAAAATATGCTATTATAACCACATATGATTATTTTTTATGTCAAAAGTTGAAAGAAGAGGAATTAAAGGCAAGGAGCCCTAGGGATTTTTTTTGTAAGAGCAGACAAAATAAATGAACTAGATTTGCAAATTGCACTTTAAGAAGGACTTCTTTTAATCAATGAATTTTTATTTCTGCTTAATATTTTATAGGGAGTGATTTTTTTGAAAATCAAAGAAGTAAATTACGAGAAATCATCTCGTAAGGATTTCGCAAAAGTTGGCGATTATATCGAAATGCCCAATCTAATTAAAGTACAAAAAGATTCCTATGATTGGTTTGTAGAAGAAGGATTGGGAGAAGTTTTAAAAGATATATCTCCAATAGAAGACTACTCAGGAAATTTAGTTCTTGAATTTTTCGATTATTACATGGAGGATAAAACTAAATATTCAGTAGAAGAAGCTAAAGAAAGAGATGCCACCTATTCTAGTAGATTGCATGTCAAAGTTAGGCTAATTAACCGTGAAACAGGTGAAATTAAAGAACAAGAAATTTATTTAGGGGATTTTCCATTAATGACAGATAGTGGAACTTTTGTTATTAATGGGGCAGAAAGAGTTGTCGTTAGCCAATTAGTTCGTTCACCAGGATGTTACTATGCAGAAGAATTTGATACAAAAACAGGAAAGAAAACTTATACTTCAACTGTAATGCCACTTCGTGGTGCTTGGCTTGAATATGAAACAGATGGAAACGATATTTTTTGGGTACGTGTAGATAGAACAAGAAAAGTACCAGTAACTACTTTACTTAGAGCAATTGGAATTATTTCAGATGACCAAATAAGAGATTTATTTGGAGAAGAAGAAATGTTAAAGGCAACTATGGCAAAAGACACTATCAAAGATCAAGATGAAGCTTTAATTGAAATTTACAAAAAATTAAGACCAGGAGAACTTCCAACTGCTGATGCAGCTAAAAATTTATTTAGTGGATTATTCTATGATAATAAAAGATATGATTTAGCTAAAGTTGGTCGATATAAATTTAATCAAAAATTAGGATTAGCAGGTAGAATAAAAGATAAAGTATCTGCTGAAAATATTGTAGATAGCCAAACAGGAGAAATGTTTGTACAAGCTGGAGAAATTATTTCAGAAGAAGTAGCACAAAATATTCAAGATGCAGGAATTAATGTAGTTGATGTATTAATAGGAGAAAGAAAAGTAAGAATTATTGGAAATAATACAGTAAATATCCATAAAGTTTTACCAAAAGTTGATTTAAGCAAACTACATATTAAAGAATTAGTTAATTACAATGTACTAAAAAATATTATGGACAATACAGATGAAAAAGACTTATTAAAAGCAATTGATGAGAGAAAAGATGAATTAATACCAAAACATATTACGACGGAAGACATGATTGCTTCTGTTAATTACTTATTAAATTTATCTCATGGACTAGGAGAGCCAGATGATATTGATCATTTATCAAACCGTAGAATTCGTTGTGTAGGAGAATTGTTACAAAATCAATTTAGAATTGGTTTAACTAGATTAGAAAGAGTGGTTCGTGAAAGAATGACAATTCAAGATTTAGATGTTGTAACACCACAAACTTTAATTAATACCAAACCAATTACTTCTGCCATTCGTGAATTCTTTGGAAGTTCTCAATTATCACAATTTATGGATCAAACTAATCCACTTTCTGAATTAACACATAAAAGAAGAATATCTGCTTTAGGACCAGGAGGATTAACAAGAGAAAGAGCAGGATTTGAAGTACGTGATGTTCATTATACCCATTATGGAAGACTTTGCCCAATTGAATCACCAGAAGGACCAAATATTGGATTAATTTCAGCACTTTCTTCTTTTGCTAATATCAATGAATATGGATTTATTGAAACACCTTATCGTAAAGTAGATCCAAAAACACACAAATTGACTGATATTGTAGAATATATGAGTGCTGATGTAGAAGATAACTATATTATTGCGCAAGCATCTGAACCAGTAGATAGCAAAGGAAAATTTATAAATCAAAGAATTAGAGTTAGATTTAAAAATGAAGTAATTGAAGTAGACCGCGATAAAGTTCAATATGTTGATGTTTCACCAAAACAATTAGTTTCTATTGCAGCAGCTATGATTCCATTTTTAGAGCATGATGACGCTAAAAGAGCGTTAATGGGTGCTAACATGCAACGTCAAGCTGTACCTCTTATGATAACAGAAAGCCCAATTGTAGGAACAGGAATTGAATATAGGGCAGCAAAGGATTCTGGAATTTTAGTATTAGCACAAGAAGATGGAGTTGTTGAAAAAGTAACAGGAGATGCTATTGTTATGAAATATAATAATGGTCAAACAGTTACTCATAAACTTCGTAAATTCAAAAGAACCAACGGTGGAACTTGCATTAACCAAAAACCAATTGTAAAAAAAGGAGAAAAGGTTAAAAAAGGAGATGCAATAGCAGATGGACCATCTACTTCTAATGGAGAAATGGCATTAGGTAAAAACGTATTAGTTGCTTTTTCTACATGGGAAGGATATAACTACGAGGATGCTATTTTAATTAATGAAAAACTTGTAAAAGAAGATGTATTTACTTCTATACATATTGAAGAATATGATTGTGAATGTCGTGATACGAAACTAGGAGCAGAAGAAATTACACGTGATATTCCAAATATTGGGGATGATTCTTTAAAAGATTTAGACGAAAATGGAATTATTAGAATTGGAGCAGAAGTAAGACCAGGAGACATTTTAGTAGGTAAAGTTACACCAAAAGGAGAAACGGAATTAACAGCAGAAGAAAGATTACTACGTGCTATCTTTGGAGAAAAAGCAAGAGAAGTAAGAGATACTTCTTTGAGAGTACCACATGGAGAAGCAGGAACTATTGTAGATGTTAAAATCTTTACAAGAGATAACTCCGATGAATTAGGACCTGGAGTAAACCAAATTATTAGATGCTATATTGCAACAAAGAGAAAAATTTCAGTAGGAGATAAAATGGCAGGACGTCATGGTAACAAAGGTGTTATTTCAAGAGTTTTGCCAGAAGAAGACATGCCATTTATGCCAGATGGTACACCAATTGATATTTTATTAAACCCATTAGGTGTTCCTTCACGTATGAATTTAGGTCAAGTTCTAGAAGTACATTTAGGAGGAGCTGCTAAAGCTTTAGGATGGAAAATTTCTACACCAGTATTTGATGGAGCAACAGAAAAAGATGTAAAAGAATTATTAGCAAAAGCTAATATGAGTGAAGATGGCAAGACAATTTTATACGATGGTAGAACAGGAGATCCATTTGATAAGCCAATTACAGTTGGTGTAATGTATATGTTAAAATTACATCACTTGGTAGATGATAAAATCCACGCTCGTTCAACGGGACCATATTCTTTAGTTACACAACAACCTCTTGGAGGTAAGGCACAATTTGGTGGACAACGTTTTGGAGAAATGGAAGTATGGGCATTAGAAGCCTATGGAGCAGCTTATACATTACAAGAAATGTTAACAGTTAAATCAGATGATGTCGTAGGAAGAGTAAAAACCTATGAATCAATTGTAAAAGGCGAAAATGTTCCTGAACCAGGAATTCCAGAAAGCTTTAAAGTACTTGTAAAAGAATTACAATCTTTAGGATTAGACGTTCGTCTATATTCAGAAGATAATAAAGAACTTGAATTAAAAGAAAATATTGAAGAGGGAATTGAATATGACCCTGAAAAAGAAAAGAAATTATTAGCAGAAGATCAAGTCATTGAAGATGAAGATTTAAAAGATGGTTACAGTGAAGAATTAGAAGATGACATGTTATTAGAAGAAGAAACAGAGGATTTATCAGACGATGATGAATTATTTGAAAGTTTAGATGATGAAGATGACGAATTATTATATGACAATGATTTAGCAAATGACAATTTAGACAATGATGAAGATATCATCGAATAGTAGTTTCTATTTAGAAAAAAGAAAAATTAAAGATACGTAACCGAAGGGGGAAAAAACGTGGACGAATTAGATATTTTTAATAAGTTAAAAATAGGTGTGGCATCAGATGAACAAGTAAGAGAATGGTCAAAGGGGGAAGTTAAAAAACCAGAAACCATTAATTACAGAACATTGAAACCAGAAAAAGATGGTCTATTTTGTGAAAGAATCTTTGGACCAACAAAAGACTGGGAATGCCATTGTGGAAAATATAAAAGAGTGAGATATAAAGGGATTGTATGTGATCGATGTGGAGTAGAAGTTACGAAAGCAAAAGTTAGACGTGAAAGAATGGGACATATTGAGCTTGCTGCACCAGTAGCACATATATGGTATTTTAAAGGAATTCCAAGTAGAATTGCTTTAATGTTAGATATTTCACCAAGAAATTTGGAAAAAATTATTTATTTTGCTTCTTACGTGGTAATTGATAAAGGAACATCAAAACTAGAGAAGTGTCAAGTATTAAATGAAAAAGAATACCATGAAGCAGAAGAACAATATGGAAAAGGTTCTTTCAAAGCAAAAATGGGAGCAGAGGCCTTAAGAGAATTATTAGAGCAAATAGATTTAGACAAATTATCAAGTGAAATTAGAAAAGAACTAGAAACAGCTAGTGAACAAAAGAAAGTTAAATTGATAAAAAGATTAGATACAGTAGAAGCATTTAGAATATCAGGTAATAGACCAGAATGGATGATTATGCAAGTTGTACCAGTTATTCCACCAGAACTTCGACCAATGGTACAATTAGATGGTGGTAGATTTGCAACATCTGATTTAAATGATTTGTATAGAAGAGTTATTAACAGAAATAATCGTTTAAAAAGACTATTAGAATTAGGTGCACCAGAAATTATTGTTAGAAATGAAAAAAGAATGTTACAAGAATCTGTTGATGCTTTAATTGACAATGGAAGAAGAGGAAGACCAGTAACAGGAGCAGGAAATAGACCATTAAAATCATTATCAGACATGTTAAAAGGAAAGCAAGGTCGTTTCCGTCAAAACTTACTAGGAAAACGTGTTGATTATTCTGGACGTTCTGTTATTGTAGTAGGACCAGAACTTAAAATTTATCAATGTGGACTTCCAAAAGAAATGGCAGTAGAATTATTTAAGCCATTTGTTATGAGAGAATTAGTAGGTAGAGGAATTGCACAGAATATTAAAAATGCTAAAAGAATGGTTGAGAGATTAAGACCAGAAGTATGGGGAATTCTAGAAGAAGTTATCAAAGACCATCCTGTTATGCTAAACCGTGCACCTACTCTACATAGATTAGGTATTCAAAGCTTTGAGCCAGTATTAGTAGAAGGAAGAGCAATTAAACTTCATCCATTAGTTTGTGAAGCTTTTAATGCTGACTTTGATGGTGATCAAATGGCAGTACATTTACCATTATCACCAGAAGCGCAAGCAGAATCAAGATATTTAATGTTATCTACGAATAACCTATTAAAACCTCAAGATGGTAAGCCAGTTGCTGTACCAAGACTAGACATGATTTTAGGAAGCTATTATTTAACAATGATTCTAGAAGGAGAAAAAGGAGAAGGAAAATACTTTAAAGATCCAGATGAAGCAATTATGGCATTTGAAAATCATGAAGTAGGAATTCATAGTAAAATCTTTGTTAGAATTGAAAAAGAAATAGATGGACAAATCAAAACAAAGAAAATTGAGACTAGTGTTGGTAGAATTATTTTCAATCAAGGAATTCCACAAGATTTAGGATTTATTGATAGAAAAAAAGATCCATTCCAATATGAAATCGATTTCCCTGTTATGAAAAAATCAATGGGAAGTATTATTGAAAGAGTTATTAGAACACATGGATTATCAGAATCAGCAGAAGTTATTGATTATATTAAAGCATTAGGATTTAAATATTCAACATTAGCAGGAATTACATTTTCTATGGATGATGTACAAGTACCAGCAGCTAAAAAAAGCTTATTGGAAGAAGCAGATCAAAAAGTAGAAACCATTCGTAAACAATATGCAAGAGGTTTGATAACAGATCAAGAAAGATATAATGCTGTTATTAATGTATGGGAAGATACCACAAAACAAGTAAGTAATCGTATGGAAGAAAATTTTGATGAATTAAACCCAATTTATATGATGGTTAAATCAGGTGCTCGTGGTAATATGAACCAGTTAAGACAAATTGCAGGTATTAGAGGTCTTATGGCAAGTACAACTGGTAAAGCTGTTGAAATTCCAATTAAATCTTCTTTTGCAGAGGGATTAGATGCTCTAGAATACTTTATTTCAGCACATGGAGCTCGTAAGGGACTTTCAGATACAGCATTAAGAACAGCTGATTCAGGTTACTTAACAAGAAGATTAGTAGATGTATCACAAGATATTATTGTTCGTGAACAAGATTGTGGAACAGAAGAAGGTATTATTGTTTATGATATTAAAGATGGAAATCAAATTATTGAAAAAATGCAAGAAAGATTATTAGGAAGATTTCCAGTTAAGGATGTTATTCATCCAGAAACGAAAGAATTAATTGTAGATAAAAATACAATGATTACAGAAAATATAGCAGAGCAAATTGTAGAAGCAGGAATTGAAAAATTGGAAGTACGTTCTGTTTTAGGTTGTCGTTCAAAACATGGTGTATGTCAAAAATGTTATGGTATGGGATTAGCAAGACGTGATTTAGTTTCTATTGGAGAAGCAATTGGTATTATTGCTGCACAATCAATTGGTGAGCCTGGTACACAGCTTACCATGAGAACAATTCATTCAGGAGGAGTAGCTGGTGTTGCAGATATTACACAAGGTCTTCCTAGAGTAGAGGAATTATTCGAAGCAAGAAAGCCAAAAGGTTTAGCAATTATTTCTGAGATAGATGGTAAAGTAAAAATTAAAGAGACAAAGAAGAAAAAAGAAGTAATTATAACTTCTAAAGAAAATTCTAAAACATACACAATACCATTTGGTTCTAAAATGAAAGTAAAAGATGGAGACATAGTAGAAGCAGGAGAGCCTTTAATAGAAGGATCAATCAATCCAAATGAAATCCTAGAAATCAAGGGACCAGAAGGAGTATATGAATATTTAATTTCAGAAGTACAAAAAGTATATCGAAATCAAGGTGTTGATATTAATGATAAGCATATTGAAGTAATTGGAAGACAAATGCTTAAAAAAGTTAGAGTGGAAGATAATCGCGATACAGATATGTTCCCAGGATCATTAATTGATATGTATGAATTTGAAGATAAGAACAAAGAAGCAATTAGCCAAGGAAAACAACCTGCTATTGGTAAAAGAGTATTACTTGGTATTACAAAAGCTTCTCTTGCAACAGAAAGTTTCTTATCAGCAGCTTCTTTCCAAGAAACAACAAGAGTTCTTACAGAAGCCGCTGTAAAAGGAAGAATTGATGATTTAGTAGGACTAAAAGAAAATGTTATTATTGGTAAATTAATTCCAGCCGGTACAGGTATGAAAAAATATCAAGACATTCATATTAGTACAGAAGAAGAATTAGAAGCTGTTTCCGATGTAAATGAAACTGTATAATTTTTAGGAGAGATAATATGCAAAAAAATAATAATAATAGAAAAGTTCTGGATACTTTAGTATCCAGAACAAAGATATATTTAGCTATTATATTAGTGTTACTTATATTTATTTGTATAAAAGATAGATATATGATTCTACCTTCTATTATGATATTTGCTTTTATTGTAATATATAGCTATTATACAAATAATAAAAGAAAGAGTAAAATATCAGAGACATTGCAAGATTTAACTTTAACGGTAGATTCAGCAGCAAAAATAAGTTTAATTAACTCTCCTTTTCCACTAATTATTTTAGAAACGAGTGGTAATATTATTTGGAGAAGTTCAAAATTTAATTCGGAATTTGCTAATATTGATATTCTTACATATATTCATGAATTAAATCAAGAAATCAAAGAAGAAATAGAAAAAAGAAAAGAGAAAAAAAATAAAGATATCATTAAGCAAATAGAAATAGGGCAAAAAATTTACAAAATAGTAGGTAGATGTGTACCTGTAAAAAAGAATAGAAAAGAATATAGAATGATTCTTTATTTTATAGATGATACAGAAAATATTAAATTGCAAAAGGAATATAAAGACTCAAAATCTTGTGTGGCTATTATTATGGTAGACAATTATGAAGAAACAATGCAACGTTTAGAAAGCGAAGAAAAGCCACATTGGATTGCTCAAATTGATAAATATATCTATGAGTGGACAAATGAAACCAATGGGGTATTAATAAAAACAGAAAAAGATCGATATATTTATTTCTTTGAACAAAGATATTTAGAATATGTAAAAGAAGACAAATTTAGTATATTAGATAAAATAAAAGAAATGGATGTAAAAGAAAATGTTCAATTTACTTTAAGCATTGCTGTTTCAAATGAAGGAAATACAGATAAAGAAAAATATAAATCTGCACAAGAATCTATGGATATTGTTTTAGGACGTGGAGGAGATCAAGCAGTTATTAGAGAAAATGACTTGTATAAATTTTTTGGAGGAAGAGCACAAGAGGTAGAAAAAAGAACAAAAGTAAAAGCAAGAGTTGTAGCACATGCTTTAGAAAATTTAATAAAAGAATCCAAAAAAATTATGATTATGGGACATACAAATCCAGATATGGACTGTATGGGAGCAAGTTTAGGAATTTACCGATTAGCGAAAACTTTAGGTAAAAATGCATATATTGTAATGGAAGACAAGACTTCAACTTTAGAATCTTTTAGAGAAACATTAGAAAAAGATTTGGAATATGAAGATGTTATTATTAATAAAGAGGTTGCTTTAGAAAACATTGATGAACAAACTTTATTAGTGGTAGTAGATACACATAAAACAAATTATGTAGTAGCACCTGAATTATTAGAAAAAGGTCAACAAATTGTTATTATTGACCATCATAGAAGAAGTGCAGATTTTATTGAAAATGCTACACTTACTTTCCAAGAAGTATATGCTTCTTCTGCGTCAGAATTGGTAACTGAACTTTTGCAATATGCAGAAGAAAAGGTAGAATTAAAAACCATAGAGGTAGAAAGTTTATATGCTGGAATTATGATGGATACTAAAAACTTTACATTTAAGACAGGGGTAAGAACTTTCGAGGCAGCAGCTTATTTACGTAAGTGTGGAGTTGACATTATAAGAGTAAAAAAATGGTTTCAAAGCGATTTAGAAAGCTTCAATAAGATAGCAGATATTGTGAAAAATGCAGAAATTGTTAATGAAACCATAGCTATTGCTATTAATGAAGAAAAATCAAAAGATGTTAATGTAGTATGTGCTAAAGCTGCTGATGAATTGCTTACAATTAGTAATATAACAGCCTCTTTTGTCATAGGAAAATTAGATGATAAGGTATGTATTAGTGGACGCTCAATTGGGGATATAAATGTGCAAATCATATTAGAAAAATTAGGTGGTGGTGGACACATCACTTTAGCAGGAGCTCAAGTAGAAGGTATGACAATAGAAGAAACAAAACAAGAGTTAATCAATAAAATTCATGAGTATTTTTCAGAAATGGCAGAGTAAGACTTAACGAAAGGTGTTGATAACATGAAAGTTATTTTAAAAGCAGATATCAAAGGAGTAGGAAAGAAAGAACAGGTAATTAATGCTTCAGATGGATATGCAAGAAATTTTTTACTTCCAAAAGGTTTAGCAGTAGAAGCAAACAATGCTAATATGGCTCAATTAAAAGCAAAGCAAGATTCTATTAAATTTCAAAAGAGTCAAGAAAGACAAGAGGCTATTAAAATAGCAGAAAAACTTTCTAAAATACAATTGAAAGTACCAGTAAAAGCTGGTGAGAATGGAAAGATATTTGGTCGGTGTATCTAGCAAAGAAATTGCACAAGGTCTAGAAAAAGAATATCAAATTAAAATAGATAAAAAGAAGATTGATTTAGACGAAACTATTAAAACATTAGGAATGAAAACAGTTGAAATAAAACTATTTGAAGGAATTATTGGAAAATTAAAAGTAGATGTTATAGCAAAATAGAAGTGGCAATTAAGGGGAGGTAAAAATGGAATTAGGGAAAATACCACCACATGATTTAGAAGCCGAACAAGCAATTATTGGAAGTATGTTAACAGATAAAGATGCTGTTATTTCTAGCATGGAAGTTTTAAAAGAAGAAGACTTTTATCGAGAAGATAATAGAGCTATTTATAAAGCTATTTTGAATTTATATAATCGATCTGAACCAGTTGATATTATTACTGTAAAATCAGAATTAGAGGCAATGGGACAGTTTGAACAAGTAGGCGGATTAGAATATTTAGCAGAACTTCCAGAGAAAGTACCAACTACAGCTAATGCCATGAAATACATCAAAATAGTAGAAGAAAAATCATTGTTAAGAAATTTAATCAAAACTGCCAATGAAATTATCGAATTAGGATATGACCCAACAGAAAATGTAGAAGATATTATGGAGAACGCTGAAAAAAAGATTTTTAATATTATGCAAGATAAAAATCAAAAAGGATATGTTCCTATTAAAGATATTTTAGTGGAAAGCTTTACGAAATTAGAAGAATTGTATAATAGAAAGCAACATATCACAGGTGTTCCAACAGGATTTAGTGAATTGGATTATAAAACTGCAGGATTGCATAATTCAGATTTAATTTTAATTGCAGCAAGACCAGCTATGGGTAAGTCTGCTTTTGCTTTAAATATTGCTACTAATGCAGCTGTTAAAGCAAAAGTACCAGTTGCTATTTTTAGTCTAGAAATGTCAAAAGAACAAATGGTTAATCGTATTTTATGTAGTGAAGCAATGGTAGATAGTAATAAAGTAAGAACAGGAAAATTGGAAGAAAATGATTGGACAAAACTTGCTGGTACGATAGGTCCGTTATCAGAAGCGGAAATTTATATTGATGATACACCAGGAATTTCTATTACAGAAATAAGGGCAAAATGTAGAAAATTAAAATTAGAAAAAAATATTGGGATGGTTATTATTGATTATTTACAATTGGTACAAGGAAGTAATAATAAAAGAAATGGAAGTCGTGAACAAGAAATTTCAGAAATTAGCCGTTCTCTTAAAATATTAGCAAAAGAGATTGGAGTACCAGTTATAGCTCTATCTCAACTATCTAGAGCTGTAGAACAAAGACCAGATCATAGACCAATGTTATCTGATTTAAGAGAATCTGGAGCTATTGAGCAGGATGCTGATATTGTTATGTTTTTATATAGAGACGATTATTATAATCAGGATAGTGAAAAAAAAGATATTGCAGAAGTTATTATTGCAAAGCATAGAGGAGGAGCAACAGGAACCATTGAATTACTATGGTTAGGAAGTTATACAAAATTTGTTAATTTAGAGAAAAGATTTGATGATTAAAAACTATAAAAAT
>CANQZU010000038.1 GCA_947628415.1 uncultured Clostridia bacterium
TTATATGCTTTTCTTGTTAAAAATAAATAAAGAAAAAGACTTAATGCGTAAAGAATACAAAAAAATGTAATAATTTTGTAATATTTTAGAAATATTTTTGTTATAATACATTGACTTTTTACTTTTTTCGTTATATGATATAGCTATTAAAAGTGTTTTAAAATCCTAAGGAGGAAAATTATGGGAGAAGTAATTGTAATAACATCAGGTAAAGGTGGAGTAGGAAAAACAACGACCACAGCAAATTTAGGTTCAAGTTTAGCGGTAGAAGGGAAAAAAGTAGTTTTAATTGATACCGATATTGGACTACGTAATTTAGACGTAGTTATGGGATTAGAAAATAGAATTGTATATGATATTGTAGATGTAGTAGAAGAAAAATGTAAATTGAGACAAGCATTAATTAAAGATAAAAGATTTAAAGAATTATATTTGCTACCAGCAGCTCAAACAAGAGACAAAAGTGCTGTTAACGAAGAGCAAATGAGAAATTTAGTAGGAAAATTAAAAGAAGAATTTGATTATATATTAATTGATTGCCCTGCTGGTATTGAACAAGGATTTAAAAATGCAATTGCAGGAGCAAATCGTGCGATTGTTGTAACAACTGCAGAAATATCTGCTATTAGAGATGCAGATAGAATTATAGGGTTATTAGAATCTTCTGAAATTAAAAATCCAGAATTGGTTATTAATAGAATTAGACCTAATATGGTAAAAAAAGGAGAAATGATGGATGTAGATGATATTGTAGATTTATTATCCATTGATTTAATTGGAGTAGTTCCAGATGATGAATACATTATTACACAAACAAATAAAGGAGAACCAGTTATTCAAAACAAGAGAGCTCCATCTGGAAAGGCTTATATTGAAATAGCAAAAAGAGTATTAGGAGAAAAAATAGAAGTAACGATTCCAGGAAGAGAAAAAGGTTTTTTAGCAAAACTAAAACGAATATTTAAAAAATAATAAAGCAATATGGGGGTAAGAAGGAATCATGTTTGAAACCATAATGAATTTTTTTAAGAAGTTTAACAAAAATGAAAAATCAGCAAATAACTCTAAAGAAGCTGCTAAAGAAAGATTACATTTAGTTTTGATGCAAGATAGAGCTAATGTTTCAGCAGACTTTTTAGAATTAATGAAGCAAGAAATTATAGAAGTAATTAAAAAATATATTGATGTAGATGAAAGTGCAATTGATGTAAGACTTACTAATAAAGAAAATGAAGATGGTACTAATGGAGCACCAGCTTTATATGCTAATATTCCTATTTTAAATATTAAAAATGAAGCAAGAAAGGTAGAAAATAAAGAAGAAAAGAATAAGAAAGAAGAAGTAAATCAACTAGCAGAGCAACCAGAAAAAAAGGTAGTTAAAAAGGAAAATAAAAAAGAAAATAAAAAGGAAAACGAATCAAACAAAGAAGATGAAGTTTCTAAAAAAGAAGAAGAAAAAGAAGAGAAAAAAATAGAAGAAGTAAATGAGCAAGAAAAAGAGAACGTAAACTCTGAAGAAAAAGAGGAAAAGGAAAAATCAGAAAAACAATCAAAAGAAGAAGCTAAATCAGAAAATTAAATAAAAAGAGTGATTTAAATTGAGAAAAAGAGAATTAAAAAATATAGAATGGAGTATCGGAATAATTGCAATTATCCTTTGTGTAATAGGGTTAATTGCATTATTTTCTGCTACGCAAGAGACAGAATATGATGAATTTAATAAACAATGTATATGGCTAGTAGTCAGCATTATTATGATGATAGTTATTATGATGATTGATTATGAATCAATTATAAAAATATCTCCGATATTTTATGTATCATTTATAATATTATTAATTGCTGTATTATTTACGTCACCAGTTAATGGGGCTTCTAGTTGGTTTAATATTGGCTTTTTTTCTTTTCAACCAGGTGAGTTTGCCAAAATTTTTGTTATTTTGTTTTTAACTAATACTATAATAAAAATACAGGAAAAAGGGAAAAAAGAAATTAATAAGCCACTTAAGTTACTTATTATTTTAGCAATACTAGCTATTCCTGTATTCTTAATCGTCAAACAACCAGATTATGGAACAGCAGCAGCTTTTTTATCGGCTATGTTATTTATGCTAATTACAGCAGGCATTGATAAAAAATATATTATTGGAACAATTATTTTAGTTATTATAGCAGTACCATTATTATATCTTTTTGTATTGCCAGAACATGCTAAACAAAGGATTGACATTTTTTTGAATCCAGAATCAGATCCACGTGGCTCAGGTTATAATATTATTCAATCTAAACTTGCTATTCGGAGCAGGTGGTTTAACTGGAATGGGATTATTTAAAGGGAACCAAACGCAATTAGGATTTTTATATCCTAAAACAACAGATTTTATATTTGCTGTAATAGGAGAAGAAATGGGATTTTTAATAGCGGGAACAGTTATTATCCTATATGTGCTCTTTATAACAAAATGTTTATATGTAGCGAAAACCGCCAAAGATGAAGCTGGTTCTCTAATTGCATCGGGAATTACAGGGATTTTTGTATTTCATATGCTAGAAAATATCGGAATGGTAATGGGATTATTGCCAATTACTGGAGTACCACTTCCTTTTATTAGTTATGGTGGAAGTTCATTAATAACCAATTTTATGTGTGTAGGATTATTATTAAATATTAGTAGCAAAAGGCAAAAAACAATTTTTGTAAAATAAAAGAAAAGAAGTAGAAAATTATGTATTTGAAAAAGTTAAAAATAGGGAATGTAGAATTAGAAAATAATTTATTATTAGCTCCTATGGCTGGTGTAACAAACCAGCCTTTTCGAATGATATGTAAAGAGTTTGGACCAGGTATGGTTGCTACAGAAATGGCTAGTTCAAAAGCTATTTTTTATAATGATCAAAAAACGAAACTATTATTAAATATAAGTGGAGAGAAAAGACCAGTTAGCATTCAAATTTTTGGTAGCGATGAAGAAACAATGGGATATGCAGCCAAATACGTTAGTAAAATAGCAGATATTGTTGATATTAACATGGGTTGTCCTGCTCCAAAAGTAGTGAAAAACGGTGATGGAAGTAAACTGCTATTAGATTTAAAACAAGCAAAAAAAATAATGGAAGCAGTTGTAAATCATTCTGATGTGCCAGTTACTTTAAAGTATAGAAAAGGATGGGATAAAGATCATATTGTGGCGATTGAATTGGCTCGAATAGCAGAAGATGTAGGAATTTCAGCTATTGTAATTCATGGAAGAACCAGAACAGAATTTTATAGTGGGAAGGCAGATTTAGAAATAATAAAGCAAGTTAAACAATCGGTTAAGATTCCTGTTATTGGTAATGGAGATGTAATTGATGAAATATCTGCTTTAAGAATGTTTGAAAAAACTGGAGTAGATGGCATTATGATAGGAAGAGGCGCTTTTGGAAAGCCATGGATTTTTAAACAAATAACCCATTTTTTAAAAACAGGAGAAAAATTACCAGAGCCATCAAAAGAAGAAAAATTAAAAATTATAAAAAAACATATTCAGTTGGCAGTAGAAGAAAAAGGAGAAATTGCTATAAAAGAATTAAGAAAACATATTGCTTGGTATACAAAAAATCTAAAAAATTCTAGTGAGTTTCGAAATTTAGTAAATCAAATAGAAACTAAAGCTGAGCTAATCAATCAGTTGGAAGAATATTTTAAAACCATATAAAATACAATGGTAGTGGATTTATATCCACTATTATTTTGTTTTGGAGGGAAATGTTTTGAAAAAAAAATATGCATTTATTTTGCTAATTAGTTTTATTCTAATAGGGAGTTTTATTTTTTTATTATTTTTTCATGCAAAAACGGGTAAAAATTTTAAAATTGGAAATAATACTACTAGTCAAGAAATCGTAGATTTTATTTTAAATATTAGTTTTTATGAAGCAGATATAGAAGTACAGGTGAATAGTAATAAAAATAATAATAAATATAAATTAAAGCAACAATATCAGAAACCAGATATTTCAATTCAAGAGGTAATAGAACCCGAGAATATAAAAGGCTTTAAAATAACCAAAAAAGCTAATCAGTTAAAAATTGAAAATACTAATTTAAGTTTGAGCTCTATTTTTGAAAATTATGATTATTTATCAGATAACGTTTTAGATTTAAATAGTTTTATTGATAACTATAAGATAGACGAAAAGGCAAACTGGAAAGAAGAGAATGGTAAGATTATTATGATATGCCATTCAAATCAAATAGAAAAGAAGTTATCGATTGATAATACAACAGCTAAACCAATTAAGTTAGAAATAAAAGATACTAACAAAAATACAAGTGTTTACATATTATATCATGAGGTAACTATTAAATAATTACCTTCACTAATATTTAAAATAGCATGAAATATACTTGACCATTATACCAATATTAGGAGTGAAGGATATGCAAATTAAAAGAGGAGATATGTTTTATGCAGATTTAAGTCCAGTAGTGGGTTCAGAGCAAGGAGGAATTCGACCAGTTCTTATTATACAAAATGATTTAGGAAACAAATATAGTCCTACTGTTATTGCCGCAGCCATTACTTCTCAAACAGGAAAAAATAAATTACCAACACATATAGAAATTGATTCAAATTCTTGCGGATTAAAAAATAATTCTGTAGTGCTTGCTGAACAAATTAGAACAATAGATAAAAGTAGATTAAGAGAAAGAATTGGTCATATTCATGATGAAAAAATCATTAATCAGGTAAATAATGCTTTGGGAGTCAGTTTTGGATTAGATGAGTAAAAAAATTGCCAAAAGAGAATTTTGTTCTTCTTTTGGCATTTTTTAGTAATCAAACTTTCAATTTTTTAATAATTTTAATTTCATGATAAAGATTATCAATCATAGCCTTTCTAGTATCATAAGCTTTTTTATATTGCTCATAAAAAGATAAATAATTTTCTAAAGTTTCGTTATTTCTTAATAACATTTTAATTCCTTCTAAATAATAATTTTTATCTTTTTCTTTTTTAGAGTTTTCCATTTTTTCTTTATATTTAGATACTTGTTCTAATCTTTTTAATTCCTCTTGTAAATTTTTTACATAGTCTTGAGTACAATAAATTTCATATTCAATATCATCAATAACTACTTTAAATAAAGCTTTAACAATAATCGGATTATTTTTTCCAAGTTTGGCATCTTCAGAAAGAACAGAAAGAGCATCTGATTTTTTTATTTCTTCGTTTGCTTTTGTATTTTCAATTAATATTTTTAAAGTGTCTGAAATTCCAATATGTGATTTATATTGCCTTTTACTAACAATAGCATCATATTCATCTGCTACACGAATAATTTGTCCTTCATAAGGAATGTCTTTTTTGCCTAAACCCTGTGGATAGCCACTTTTATTTAGTGCTTCGTGATGATAAAGAGGACCTGCTGCATAAGGTCTTAATTTTAAATCTTTCATACAAATATCATAACCTATAGTAGTATGGGTTTTCATGACTTCATATTCTTCTTCTGTTAATTTTCCTGGCTTTTGTAATATTTCAGGAGGAATAAAAAGTTTCCCAATATCATGCAAATAAGCACAGATGGTACAATATTCCGTAAATCCTTTATTACAATGAAGGTATTCACAAATTCGACAAGTTAAATTAGCAACGTTTTCACAATGTTTTCTAGTAAAAACGTCTAATCGATCTAACATATCTAATTGATAACGCATGCTTTTATCTAAATTATATGATTTTAGATTTGTTTTATCATAAAAATCAAATTCATAACTCATTTTTAAATCTCCTATCAAAAAATAGTATAACATGAAATTAAATAAACTGCAAATATAGATTTTAAATAAAATATAATAATTGAATCTTTTTTAAAAAACATTGAAAAATAGCATAATTTATGGTAGTATATAAAAGTAAATAAAAAATAGAGAAATTTCATAATAATAAAATAAAACTGGAGGAATTAAAATGTATAGAACAAAGACATGTGGGGAATTGAATTTAAAAAATAAAGGAGAAGTAGTAGAACTTAGTCGGTTGGATACAAAAAATTAGAAATTTAGGTGGAATGATATTTATTGATTTAAGAGATGAATTTGGAATAACACAAATTGTTATACATGATGAAAATTTACAAGAACAAGCTAAACAACTAACAACAGAAAGTTGTATCCACATTTTACGGAGAAGTTGTGGAAAGAACCAATAAAAATATGAAAATTCCAACAGGGGAAATAGAGATTATAGCAAGTAAAATTGAAATATTAGGAAAATGCAAAAGTACACTTCCTTTCGAAATAAATACAGATCAAGAGGTAAGAGAAGATTTAAGATTAGAGTATCGTTTTTTAGATTTGAGAAATGAAAAATTGCATCAAAATTTATTACTTCGTTCAAAAATCTTAAAGACATTAAGAGATAAAATGGATGAATTAGGTTTTACAGAAATTCAAACACCAATTTTAGCTAATTCTTCACCAGAAGGAGCAAGAGATTATTTAGTACCAAGTAGATTAAATCCAGGAGAATTTTATGCACTTCCTCAAGCACCACAACAATTTAAACAATTATTAATGGTAGCAGGATTTAATAAATATTATCAAATTGCTCCATGCTTTCGTGATGAGGATCCAAGAGCAGATCGTGCACCAGGGGAATTTTATCAATTAGATTTTGAAATGAGTTTTAGCACACAAGAAGATGTCTTTAAAGTAATGGAAGAAGTAGTTCCTTATACTTTCGAAAAATATAGTAATTGGAAGGTGGATAAAGGACCATTTGTTAGAATTCCATATAAGGAAGCTATGGAGAAGTATGGAATTGATAAACCAGATTTAAGAAATCCATTAGTAATTCAAGATGTAACAAAATTATTTGAAAAGTCTGATTTTAAAGCTTTCCAAGGAAAAACAGTTAAAGCAATTGTTGTGCCAAAAGGAGCCGAGCAAGGTAGAAAATTTTTTGACAAAATGGGAGAATTTGCACAAAGTGATGAAGTAGGAGCTAAAGGATTGGCTTGGATAAAAATAGAACAAACAGGGGAAGTAACAGGTGGAATTTCTAAATTTATAACCGAAGAAATGAAACAAAAATTACAAAAGGACTATCAAGCAGAAAATAATTGTGCTATCTTTTTTATAGCAGAACAATTTGAAACAGCACAAAAAATAGCAGGATTAATTAGAATTGAATTAGGAAAACGACTAGATTTAATCGAAAAAGGAGTTTATAGATTTTGCTTTATTGTAGATTTCCCAATGTATGAGTTATCAGACGAAGGAACAATTGATTTTAGCCATAATCCATTTTCTATGCCACAAGGAGGTTTAGAAGCATTACAAAATGAAAATCCACTTGATATTCTTGCTTATCAGTATGATTTAGTATGTAATGGATATGAAATGGCTTCAGGTGCTGTTAGGAATCATAATCCAGAAATTATGGTAAAGGCTTTTGAATTAGCAGGATATTCAGAAGAAGATGTAAAAAATAGATTTGGTGCTTTATATAATGCTTTTCAATATGGAACACCACCACATGCAGGAGCAGCACCAGGGGTTGATAGGATGATTATGCTGATTACAGATTCTCAAAATATAAGAGAAATTATAGCTTTTCCAAAAAATAAAAAAGCAAGAGATTTATTGATGAAAGCGCCTTCAAAGGTAGATGAAAAGCAATTAGATGATGTACATATTCAATTGAAAAAGTTAACAAAATAGAAATTTTGATTGGAAATTAATGGTAGTTCGTTAAAAATTCTAAAAAAAACTTGTATAATAAAAGGAATTGTGGTATAAATATAGTATAAAATAAAGCTATAAGAAAGGCGGAATTTTTGTGGAAGAAGAAATGGAAAAAGAAGTTAAGACTATTTTAATTGTAGATGACGAGCAACCAATTGTGGATATTTTAGTTTATAATTTAAGAAAAGAAGGATATGATACAATAGAAGCAGGAGATGGTATTACAGCTGTTAACATGGCTTTAGAGAAACAACCAGATTTAATACTATTAGATATTATGCTTCCAAAATTAGATGGATTATCTGTTTGTAAGAGAATAAAAAATTCTTTAAATGTTCCTATTATAATGTTAACGGCAAAAGACGGAGAAATTGATAAAATTTTAGGATTAGAATTGGGAGCAGATGATTATATAACCAAGCCTTTTAGTGTCAGAGAATTAGTAGCTAGAGTAAAAGCAAATTTAAGAAAGGTAGAAGCAGTTTCTAGCAATAAAAGTGTAGAAGAATTAAATACAGATAAGAAAAAAGAAAGTAAAATAAAGGTAGGGGATTTGGAATTAGACTTAGATAAATTTGAAGTGAAGGTTAGAGGAGAAGTCATGGATTTAACTTTAAGAGAATTTGAAGTTTTAAAATTTTTAGCTTCTCAACCAGAGCAAGTGGTAACTAGAGAAACATTATTAGAAAAAGTATGGGGATATGAATATTATGGAGATATTAGAACAGTAGATGTAACCGTTAGAAGAATTAGAGAAAAGATTGAAAAAGATACATCTGCACCAAAAATATTGATTACCAAAAGAGGAGTAGGTTACTATATTGCTTCTAAATAGAAATCTAAAAACTTATTATGGTACAACATAATAAGTTTTTTTCAAAATAAATGGGGAGAAAATAACATGGAAAGAAATCAAACAAGAAAAATCATGGTAGGGAATGTAGCAATAGGAGGACAGAATAAAGTTGTTATTCAGTCAATGTGTAATACAAAAACAAAAGAAGTAGAAAATACTGTAAAACAAATTTTAGAATTAGAACAAGCAGGTTGCGAAATTATACGAGTAGCTTGTTTAGATATGGAAGATGCTAAAGCAATTTTAAAGATTAAAGAACAAATTCATATACCAATTGTAGCAGATATTCATTTTGATTATCGTATTGCTTTAGAGGCAATAAAGGCAGGAGTAGATAAAGTAAGAATTAATCCTGGTAATATAGGTTCTAAAGACAGAATAAAAATGGTAGTAGATGCTTGCAAACAAAAAAATATTCCTATTAGAATAGGAGTAAATGCACGGCTCTCTAGAAAAAGATTTATTAGAAAAATATGGTGGAAAACCAACAGCAAAAGCCATGGTAGAAAGTGCTAAAAGGCATATTGATATTTTAGAAGATTTAGATTTTTATAATTATGTTGTTTCATTAAAGGCATCTGATTTAAATCTATGTATACAAAGCTATCAAGAAGCAGCTAAACAATTTTCTTGCCCACTTCACCTAGGAATTACAGAAGCGGGAACAGAATTTAGTGGAACTATTAAATCTAGTATAGGCCTTCGGTATCATGTTAAATAGTGGAATAGGCGATACTATGAGAGTCTCTTTATCAGATAATCCAGTTAAGGAAATTAAAGTAGCAAAAGAAATTTTAAAAGATTGCAATTTATATCATAAATCTCCTACTTTAATAGCTTGTCCAACTTGTGGTAGAACACAAATTGATTTAATTCCGATTGCCAAACAAATAGAAGAGTTTCTACAAACCATATCATCTGATATTAAAGTAGCTGTTATGGGTTGTGCTGTTAATGGACCAGGAGAAGCTAAAGATGCAGATATTGGAATTGCAGGGGGCATAAAAGAGGGATTATTATTTAAAAAGGGTAAAATTATTAAAAAAGTAAAACAAGAAAAGATAGTAGAAGTTTTAAAAGAAGAAATTTTGAAAATGCTTTAAAATATATCTGGAAGGAAGAAAGTGAAAATGGAGATTATAGTAGGAAAAACAGCAGGCTTTTGTTATGGAGTAAAAAGGGCAGTAGAAAAAACAGAAGAACAACTAAATAGAAACGATAAGTTATATTGTTTAGGAGAATTAGTGCATAATAAGCAAGTAATAGAAAAATTACAACAAAAAGGATTAAAAGTGATTGAAGATATAAAACAGGCTAAAGGAACTACAGTGATTAGAGCTCATGGAGTGCAGGAGCAGACTTATCAATTAGCTAAAAAGATGGGAATTGAATTAATTGACTATACTTGTCCTAAAGTCTTAAAAATTCATAAAATTGCTCAAGAATATGCCGAAAAAGGATATACCATTTGTTTGTGTGGAAATAAAACACACCCAGAAAATATAGGGACTATTAGCTATTGCAAAGATTCGTATTTTGTTATAGAAGATAAAGAAAAATTAAAAATGGTAATAGAGCAAATAAAAAAGTTGAATATTCAAAAAGTATTACTGATTTCTCAAACAACATATAGTTTAAAAAAATTTTACGATATAGAAAAGCAATTAAAAAAGGAATTACCAGAAACTGTGGAATTCATAGTAAATAATACGATATGTAAAGCAACTGAATTAAGACAAAAAGAAACGGAAGAAATTGCCAAAAAGGTAGAGTGCATGATTATTATTGGCGGAAGGAATAGTTCTAATACAAAAAAACTATATGAAATAGCTAAACAAAATTGCCATAATAGTTTTTGTATAGAAACTATGAAAGATTTAGATATAGAAAATTTAACACAATATCATAAAATAGGGATTATGGCAGGTGCTTCTACTCCTCAAAAAAGTATTGAAGAAGTAGTAGAAGGGTTAAATTATTTACCAGTTACCTGTTAAACTTGTCAAAATAAGTCGAAGCTTGCGATGAAAAATAGTAAAAATTTGAAAAAAAATATTGACAAATGAAAGAAGAAGAAATTATACTTTTTATGAATTATATAATTTATAAAATATAACAAGGAGGGAATACCTCTAGTGCACTAAGAGAAATATATGAACAGAAAATTTGTATCAAAAAGCAATCGAGTTTTAAGAAAAGTTTTAAATTCCGAAGGAAGTTTAGATATTCTACAAGATTTTATAGAAACATTTTTAGAAATTAAAATCGAAACGATTCAGTTAAATCCCTATTTAAAGTCAAACTCTAGGTATTTACCGTCAGAAGAAAATTTTGGAATAGCTGATGTAAGAATTAAATTAGATACTAAAGAAGAATATAATGTTGGAATTCAATTTATTGATGGATATTATGCACAAAATAAAATGTTATTATATTATGCGCAAATTCATGAAAATCAATTAAAATATCAAGATAATAGATTAATGGCTAAAACAATTACCATCAATATATTAGATTTTGTTTATTTAAAAACGTTAAATTATTTTAGTAGAATTATTTTACCATCAAATTTGCAAAATCAAATTGAGTTATATGTATTAGAACTACCTAAATTTCGATTAACGACTGCGGAAAAAATTGATAAAAAAGAAGCATGGATGTTGTATTTGTGCGGAAAAGTTCATGATACAAAGTCTATTTTTAGAAAATTTGATAAGATTCAGAAATTAGATGATTTATTAGATAATTATTGGAAAAATGAAGTAATGGAATAAAAATTTAAAATAATAGGCATTAAAAAATTGCCAAATTCTTGGCAATTTTTTAATGAGCATCTGTTAATGTTTTTTTCATAGTTACATGAATAATAGTACCTTCTTGAACTTGTTGATCTTTTGAATAATCTTGTGTAATTACATTACCAGTTCCTTCTATATTAATGTTTAAATTTTTTGCTTTTAAAGTACTTCTAGCTTCAGATGCATTCATGCCTCTTAAATCTGGAACAGCAACTGAAGTAGAAATACTACTGCCTTGTCCATAAAGTATAATAATAGAATTTTTAGAAAGATAGCTACCTGGTTTTGGAGTTTGATCTTGTACTAAAAGAGTATTACTATCTCCATTCACATAGGATTTTGTAGTGAATCCAGCAGCTTTTAATATTTTTTCTGCTTCTGAAACAGTTTTATTTTTTACATTTGGAACAATAATATTGTTACTAGATTTTGTATTATTTGAAGCATCTTCATTAGATGGAACACCTAAATAAGGTAAAATGTCAGATAACATTTGAGAGACAACAGGGCCTGCTACTTGTCCACCTTGATGACCATTTTTTCCTTGTGGCTTATAAAGAGTAAGCAATAAAACAATTTGTGTATCTTCAATAGGAGAGATGGCTACATAGGAAGCAACATATCCTTCTGATTCTTTACCAACAGGAGGTTCAGAAGTTCCTGTTTTACCACCAATAGAATAGCCGGATACAGCACCATTTCTACCGTGTTCCTTGCGTTACAACCGATTCCATCATGCTTTTTACTTCTTCTGCTGTCTGTTTAGAAATAACTTGTCTTATTGAAGTTACTGGAATTTCAGTTGTTGTATTAGTATCTGAATTAGTAATTTGTTTTACAATACGTGGCTGCATTAAAATACCATCATTTGCTACACAAGAAATAGCTGTAATCATTTGAAGAGGAGTAATATTTAATCTTTGCCCAAAAGACATCGTAGCAAGTTCGACAGGACCTACTTTATCTAGATTTTGGAAAATACTATTTTGTTCTCCATATAATCCAGAATTAGTGGAATCGAACAATCCAAAAGCTTCATAATACTTATATAAAGTAGTAGCTGTAATTCTTTTACCAAGTTGCATAAAAGCAGGGTTACAAGAATTGCAAAGAGCTTGTCTTAAAGTTTGTACACCATGTGGTTGTGCACGCCAACAGTAGATTTTTAATGAGGAATTATTAACATCTTTAAACTCTTCATAGCCTTTACAATAGAAATCGCTAGCTACATCAGTAGAAGTAATATGTTCTTCCAAAGCTACTGCAGAGGTAATAACTTTAAAAGTAGAACCAGGTTCATAAGTTTCAGCAACAGATTTATTGGCCCACATTTTAAATAAAGCCTCATTTTTTTGCTCTGATGTAAGAGAGTCATAGGTTTTAGCCAAAACAGCATTTGGAGTATAAGGAGAATTTAAATCATAATCTGGATAAGAAGCCATAGCAAGAATATCTCCAGTTTTTGGATTCATGACAATTACATTGCCACCTTTTTCACATTCATTGTCTTCAACAGCTTGTTTTAACCATTTTTCTACAATGGATTGAATATTAATATCAAGTGTAAGTGTTAAATCACTACCATTTTCAGCAGAAATGTAGGTTTCTTCTGCGTTAGGAATTTCTTGCTGATCACTTCCTTTAGAACTTACAATTTTACCAGGCGTACCAGTTAAAACTGATTCCCATTTTGCTTCTATTCCACTTAATCCTTGATTGTCACTTCCGCAAAATCCTATTACACTAGAAGCAATCGTTCCATAAGGATAATATCTTTTTGTGTCTTCATCGATATTAATACCAACTGTTATATCATTTTCTTTCATCCAATTTTTTAATTTGTCTACTTTTTCTTGCTCTACTTTTTTAATAATAGTTTGTACTTTAGATTCACTTGTTACTTTTTCTAATACTTCATTATAATCTAATGAAAAAATTTCGGATAAGCCTTTTGCTACTTTCTCTTTATAATCTTTAGTATCACTATCAGATTCTTTCACAATTTTAGTAGGGTTAATGGTGATAGTATCAACTTGAGCACCGATAGCAATAGCTTTTCCAGTAGAATCATAGATATTTCCACGTTTTGGACTAATAATTTGGTTAATTGTTTGTTGCTGATATGCCTCTTCTTTTAAAGAGTTTCCTTGTACAAATTGAATTAATCCAATTCTACCAATTAACAAGATAAAAAGTAGGATAATTACAATTAAGAAAGTTCTTAATTTTTTAGTATAAATTAAATTTTTAGATTCAAAATTTGTTTTGAGTTTTACTACTTTATTAGAACTTTTTTTTCTTTTATTATCTTTCATAAGTAACCTCTTTTGTTTAAATTTATAATTCTATTGTATATGAAAAAAAGTTAAAAATCAATAAAAGTTGAAAAAAACCTAAAAATATAATATAGTAATAAATAGAAAGGAAAAATAACATGAATACAATTTTAGAAGAAACAAATTTTTTGATGCGAAAATATCATTTAAAAGCAAGTAAATCACTGGGACAAAATTTTTTAATTGATGAGAATGTTATTAATGCTATTGTCAATTGCAGTGACATAAGCAAAGAAGATTTTATAATTGAAATTGGACCAGGATTAGGTACTTTAACAAAATATTTATTAGAAAAAGCAGGAAAAGTAACAGCTATTGAATTAGATGGGAAGATGATAAATTTATTAAAAGATAGATTTTCTCTTTATTCACATTTTGAATTATGGCAAGAAGATGTTTTAAAAGTAAATTTTAAAGACCTAATTAAAAAAGAAAAAGAAAAAGGCTCAATAAAAAATGTTAAAATCATTGCTAACTTGCCTTATTATATTACAACACCAATTATGATGAAATTGCTCGAAGAAGAATTAGATATAAAAAGTATTACAGTTATGATACAAAAAGAAGTGGCTAATCGATTAATTGCTATTCCAGGGCAAAAAGAATCTGGAGCTATTACTTATAGTGTATATTATTATGCTACTTCAGAGGATATTTTAGAAGTACCAAAAGAAGCATTTTTACCAAAACCAGAAGTTACATCAAAAGTAATTAAATTAAATATTAGAAAACAACCTCCTGTAGACATATCAAATAAAGAAACCCTATTTAATATAATTAAATGTGCTTTTATGCAAAGGAGAAAAACATTATTAAATGCATTAGTTAATGCAAAGGTTTTTAAAAATAAAGAAGAAGGTATCAAGATACTACAAAGCTTACACATGGATATACAAGTAAGACCAGAGAAGTTAACTTTAGAAGATTATGCAACAATTGCCAGATTTCTATTAGTAGAATAAATTTATAA
>CANQZU010000039.1 GCA_947628415.1 uncultured Clostridia bacterium
AATTATATAAATAGAAAAAAAGGAGAATAAAATAAAAATGAAAAATGTATTAGTAACAGGAGCAGCAGGATTTATAGGAGCAAACTTTGTTGAATATTTTGTGAGCAAACATCCTGATTATAAAGTAGTAGTAGTAGACAAATTAACTTATGCAGGAAATTTAGACAACCTAAAAAAAGTGAAAGACAAGATAGTATTTGTACAAGCAGATATATGCAATTTTGAAAAAATGCAAGAAGTTTTTGATCAATATAATATTAATGGGGTTATTCATTTTGCAGCAGAATCTCATGTAGACAATAGTATTAAAAATCCATTTGTATTTACGCAAACTAACGTAATAGGAACCCATACTTTGCTTGAAACAGCAAAACAAAAATGGGGAGAAGGAAGCCCTAATAAATTTGTTCATATTTCTACTGATGAAGTATATGGATCACTTGGAGAAGAAGGATACTTTACTGAAAAATCACCAATAAAACCAAGTAGCCCTTATTCTTCATCCAAGGCAAGTTCAGATTTAATTGCACTTGCTTATAAAGAAACTTATAAAATGAATGTAAATGTAACAAATTGCTCTAATAATTATGGACCATATCAACATAATGAAAAATTAATACCACATATGATTAAATTAGCAATGCAAAATGAAAAATTACCAGTCTATGGAGAAGGATTAAATATAAGAGATTGGTTATATGTAGAAGATCATTGTGAAGCAATTGATTTAGTATTTCATAATGGAGTTGCAGGAGAAAGATATAATATAGGTGGACACAATGAAAAAAGAAATATTGAAATAGTAAAATTAATTTTACAAAGATTAGGAAAACCAGAAAGTTTAATTGAGCATGTTACAGATAGAAAAGGACATGATTATCGTTATGCTATTGATCCAAGTAAAATAAAAAATGAGCTAGGATGGTATCCAAAAACAAAATTTGAAGATGGAATTGTAAAGACAATTGATTGGTATTTAGAAAATCCAGAATGGTTAAAATAAAAGCTAAAAAGGATAATTAAAATGATGGAAAAAATAAAGAAACTATTAACAAAGGAAATGATATTATATATTATATTTGGATTATGTACAACCATCATCAATTTCACTTCGTTTTATATCATGGCTGAAATATGGAGATGGGAAAAAAACTCATCTCATTTTATATCAATTATATTAGCAGTAATTTTTGCTTATATAACAAATAGAAATTTAGTATTTCATTCAAATGCAAACATGTTAAAAGAAAAATTAAAAGAATTTTTTAAATTTATATTAGGACGAGCATTTACATTACTAGTAGAATTTTTTGGAGGAATAGCATTGTTTCAAACAGCAATTCCAGAAATAATTAGTAAATTAATTATTACCATATTAGTTGTTATTTTAAACTTTTTTATCAGTAAATTTATTATATTTAAAACTAAAAAATAAGTTTTTTATATCTTATGGTATGATTATATCAAATTTATAAAATAGAAAGGAATCGATAAAAATGAATAACATTAAAATATTTGCATGTCCAACTGCAGAAGAATTCACACAAGAAATATGCGATAGTTTAGGAATAGAAATGGGAAAAATACACCATCAAAAATTTGCAAACAATAATAACTTTGTACAAATTTTAGAAACAGTAAGACAAAAAGATGTATACATTGTACAAACAACGCAACCACCAGTAAATGAAAGAATTATGGAATTATTAATTACTATTGATGCAGCAAAAAGAGCTTCTGCTAAAAATGTAAACGTAGTATTGCCATATTATCTTTATTCTAGATCAGATAAAAAAGATCAACCTCGTATACCAATAACAGCTAAATTAATGGCTCAAATTTTGGAAGCAGCACGGAGCTACAAGAGTTATAACATGTGACCTACATAATCCTGCTATACAAGCATATTTTAATATAAATTGTGATAGACTAACAGGAGAATATTTATTAGAAGAATATTTTAAAAAGAAGAATCTAGAAGATATGGTAATTGTTGCTACAGATGCAGGAAGTTCTAAAAAAGCTTATAAATATTCTGAATTTTTTAATTGTCCTATTGCTTTAGTAGATAAAAGAAGAGATGGAAATGATGATAGAGCAATTGCAAGTACCATTATTGGTGATGTAAAAGACAAAAATGCTATTATATTTGATGATGAAATTGATACAGCAGGTTCTATGATGGAAACAGTAAAAGTATTAGAAAAATTTGGTGCTAAAAATATTTATGCGGGAGCAACTCATGGTGTTTTGTCAGGTCCTGCCATTGAAAGAATTCAGAAGTCTGGAATTAAAGAAATGGTAGTAACTAATACAGTACCAGTTGCAGAAGAAAAAAGAATTGATAAAATAACAGTATTATCAATAGCACCATTATTTGCAGAGGCTATCAAAAGAATAAATGAAGAAAGACCATTAGGAGAATTGTATGAAATGTAGAACCATAAAGTAATGAGGTGTAATTATGAAAAAAATATCAATTGTTATACCAGTATATAACGAAGAAGAAGTGTTAAAAATTTCTTATACTAGAATAAAAGAGGTAATGAATACTCTAGAAAAATATGATTATGAGATAATATGGATTAATGATGGTTCAAAAGACAAAACTTTTGATATTTTGCAAGAAATTGCAAAAGAAGATGAAAAGACAAAAGTTTTATCTTTTTCTAGAAATTTTGGGCATCAAGCAGCAGTAACTGCTGGTATTAAATATGTTACAGGAGATGCTATTATTATTATGGATGCAGACCTCCAAGATCCCCCAGAATTATTACCAGAAATGCTTGTTTTATGGGAAGAAGGCAATGAAGTGATTTATGGACAAAGAAAATCGAGAAAAGGAGAATCTGCCTTTAAATTACTAACTGCTAAAATGTTTTACAATACCTTAAATGCATTATCAGATGTAGATATTCCAAAAGATACAGGAGACTTTAGATTAGTTGATAGAAAAGTAATAGATGTTATTAACAGTTTACCAGAACATAATAAATTTTTAAGAGGATTATTTAGTTGGGTAGGATTTAAACAAAAAGCTTATTTTTATGAAAGACAAGAAAGACAAGCAGGAAAAACGAAATATCCTTTTAAAAAGATGTGGAGATTGGCTTCTGATGGAATTATTAGCTTTTCTACTAAACCATTAAAAATAGTAGGAGGTCTTGGAATTTTAACTATCATTTTATCTATTGCAATTTTAATTTATTCTTTACTTTCTTACTTATGGCATCTAAATAATTTAACAGCTGGGTGGACGTCAATTATGGTTGCCATTACTTTATTTAGTGGTGTACAGTTATTATCTATATGGATCATATCAGAATATATTGCAAGAATTTATGATGAAACAAGAAATAGACCACAATATATTATTGATAAAAAAATAAATATAATATAATTTGATTTAATATAATAAAAAGTATATAAAACCTTTAATATAAAAGGAGAGAAATTACATGGAGAAAAAAAGAATCTTAACAGGAGATAGACCAACAGGGAGATTACATATTGGACATTATTTTGGATCTTTAAAAAAGAGAATAGAATTACAAGAAAGTGGGAAATATGATCCTTATATACTAATTGCAGATGTGCAAGCCTTAACAGATAATTTTAATAATCCAGAAAAGGTAAGAAAAAATGTAAGAGAAGTTGCAATTGATTATTTGTCTTGTCGGAATTGACCCTAATAAAACAACTATTTATATTCAATCCATGATTCCAGAAGTAGCAGAACTTACAGTTTTTTATTCTAACTTAGTTACTATTTCTAGATTAGAAAGAAACCCAACCGTAAAAACAGAGATTGCACAAAAAAGAGACCTATTTGGGGAAAGTGTAACCTATGGATTTTTAGGTTATCCTGTAAGTCAAGCAGCAGATATTACAGCATTTGAAGGAAGTTTAGTTCCAGTTGGAGAAGATCAACTACCTTTAATTGAACAATGTAGAGAAATTGTAAGAAAATTCAACAGTATTTATGGAGAAGTTTTAGTAGAGCCAGAAGCAGTATTGTCAAGTGGAAAAAGAATTAAAGGATTAGATGGAAATGAAAAAATGGGAAAATCATTAGGAAATGCTATTTATTTATCAGATAGCGAAGAAGAAATTACTAAAAAAGTTATGAGTGCTGTGACTGATCCTGCTAGAATAAAAAAAGATGATTTAGGAAATCCTGATATTTGTATGGTAGCTTATTATCATAATTTATTCAGCACAAAAGAAGAAATTAAAACAGTATGTGAAGAATGTAAAGCTGGAAAACGTGGCTGTGTTGCTTGTAAAAAACAATTAGCTAAAAATATTGCAGATACCTTACAACCAATTAGAGAAAAAAGAGCTTATTATGAAGCACATCCAGAAGAAGTAGATAGGATTTTACTAGAAGGAACTAAAAAAGCACAAGAAATAGCAAAACAAACCATGAAAAAAGTGAAACAAGCTATGAAATTGGATTATTTTGTATAGTTTTTTAAGTATAGTTGGCACTTTTAGAATACAATAAGCAAAAAAAGGAAAACAAAACGATATTTAGTAAAAAAGAGGAGGAAGTATGTTTACAGATTATACAAAAATTATTATCCAATCTGGTAATGGTGGAAATGGTGCTGTAAGTTTTCGTAGAGAAAAATATGTAGCAGCTGGTCGGACCAGATCGGTGGCGATGGCGGAAATGGAGGAAACATTTATTTCCAAGTAGATAAAGATAAAAATACTTTAATTGACTTTCGATATAATAAAAAGTTTAAAGCTAGTAGTGGAGAAAACGGAAGTGGAAGTCATTGTAATGGAAAATATGGAGAAGATTTATATATAAAAGTGCCTATAGGAACGGTAATTAAAGATGCTGAAACAGGAAAAGTAGTTGCAGATTTATCAAAAGAAAATCAAACAGAACTAATATTAAAAGGTGGTAGAGGTGGAAGAGGAAATTCTCATTTTAAAACTGCTACTAGACAAGCACCAAGATTTGCAGAAGATGGAGAAAAAGGAGAACAAAAAGAAATTATTCTAGAATTAAAACTATTAGCAGATGTTGGATTATTAGGATTTCCAAATGTAGGAAAATCTACTTTTTTAAAAGCAGTAACAGATGCTAAACCTAAAATTGCAAATTATCATTTTACAACACTAGAGCCTAATTTAGGAGTAGTAAAAACAAAAGATGGTAGTGGTTTTGTAATAGCAGATATTCCTGGAATTATTGAAGGAGCAAGCCAAGGAGTAGGATTGGGAATTCAATTTTTAAGACATGTTGAAAGAACAAGGTTATTATTACACTTTTTAGATATATCAGGACAAGAAGGAAGAAATCCAGTACAAGATTTTTATACCATTAATCAAGAATTAAGAAAATACAGTGAGAAATTAGCCCAACGAAAACAAATTATAGTGGCCAATAAAGTTGATGTTATGCAAGAAGAAGGAATACGAAAAGAAGTGGAAGAATTAGCTAAAAAAGAAGGAATGGAAATTTATTTTATATCAGCAGCAACTTTACAAGGGGTACAACCATTAATAAATCATGTAGAAGAAATATTAAAAACTTTACCAAAAGAAGATTTAATAGAAATAGATGATAGAGTTGTCTATACTTTAGAAGAAAAAGAAGATCAATGGACAATCAAAGAAGAAGATGGTGTGTTTATTGTATCAGGAAAAGCGGTAGAAAGATTAATGGGAAGAATCAATATAGAAGATAATGAATCCATGTATTATTTACAAAAAAGCTTAAAAAATATGGGAATTGAAGCAAGGTTAAAAGAAATGGGAGTTCATCAAGGTGATACAGTAATTCTTGCTGATTGGGAATTAGAATGGTATGAATAAAAGGGAGGAATAAAATGAAACAAGAAAAAAGAAAAGATTATCTATCATGGGATGAATATTTTATGGCAATTGCTAAATTATCTGCTATGAGAAGTAAAGATCCATCTACACGGTGTAGGTGCTTGTATAGTAAGTGATGATAATAGAATTTTATCAATTGGCTATAACGGAGCACCAAATGGATTTAGTGATGAAAAATTCCCATGGGCAAGAGAAGGAAATAAATTAGAAACTAAGTATCCATATGTTTGTCATGCAGAACTAAATGCAGTTTTAAATTACAGAGGTAGTAGAAAAGATTTAGAAAAAGCTAAAATATATGTTGATTTATTTCCTTGTAATGAATGTGCTAAAATAATTATTCAAGCAGGAATTAAAGAAGTAATTTATTTATCTGATAAATATGCTCAATTAGATGAATGGGTAGCATCTAAAAGACTATTTGATGAATGTGGAGTAAAATATTCTAAAATAAAATTAAAACAAGAAAGAGAAATTAAAATTGACTTGTAAAATCAAGTCAATTTTTTTTGCATAATAAGTCCATTTTGGGTTTGATAATAATTTTTTCTAATTCCTACTTTTTCAAAACCTAACTTTTGGTATAGATGAATAGCAGAATTATTTTCTTCAGCAACTTCTAATGTAATGGTATATAACTTTAAACTTTTTGCTAAATCTAGTAATTTTTTTAATAATAAAGTACCAATTCCTTGGTTTCGAAAATTCTTTTTTATGACAATATTCATAATATCAGCTTCTTCAACTAAAACTTTAATACCAGCAAATCCAACGATTTCTTGATTATATTTAGCAACTAAATATTTTGAATTTTTAGCTGTCAATTCTTCTTTTAATAAGTCTTTATTCCAAAAATCATCAAAATCAGTAGTTAAATATTCAGAAATTTGAGAAAAGTCTTCTAATGTCATATAAGTTATTTCAACATTTTTTGAAGTTTCTTCTAATTGTCTTTGTGCTTGTGGCTTTTTCAAATACAAAGGTAAAACATCTTCTAATTTATTTTCTTTCCATTTATTAAAACCAGCTAAGCCTAAATAATAAGAGTTTAAGACATTTTTTTTAGCATCTGCTAAAAAAGCATTTTTGAATTTCTGTATAATTAAGTCTTTATAATTTTTAGAGCCATCACCAACAAAAGTAATGGGATGTTCTAAATAAAAATCCTTAATGATATTCAAAGCATTTTGAATAGTATTTGCAGTTGGTGGTATGATTTCTTCATAGTGAGCATTTTCAAGCTTGTATAAAGCAAAATAGCAATTATCATTTTTACAATCTATAATACTTGCAATTAATCCTTCGTTTTGAATGGAGTAAGCTAAAGATTCTAATGAACTAACACCAGTAGCAGCAATTGAAAGACTATCTTGAAAAGCTTTTATGGTAGCTACTCCAATTCGAATTCCAGTAAAAGAGCCAGGTCCTTTGTCACATACAAATAAGTCAATATCTTTTAAAGTAAGATTTGTCTTATTAAAAATTTGCTCAATCATAGGCATCAAATTTTCAGAGTGAGTTCTTCCAGTGTTGGTATCTAATTGGCAAATTAAATTGTTATCTTCTAAAATAGAAACACCACAAATATTACTTGCAGTATCAATACTTAATATTTTCAAAATAATCCTCCCATCTATTGATTGAAGTGTCAATGGTTAAAATTCTTATATTTTCTTGTTCTTCTTGTTTAGAAAAAGTAATGTGAACATAGTCTTTTGGTAGAGCATCTTTAATTAATTCTCCCCATTCGATAAAACAAATGCCATTTTCAAAATATTCTTCTCCACCTATTTCATAAAATTCGGAAGAGTCAGATAAACGATAAACGTCAAAATGAAAAATAGGAACGGTTGGAGTTGAATATTCATTAACAATTGTAAAAGTAGGACTAGAAATTTCATTTTCTAAACCAAAATAACTTAAAATGCCTTCTACAAATTTTGTTTTACCACTTCCCAAATCTCCAGTTAAAACAATAATATCTTGCTTTTTTAAATTAGAAGCAAGTGATTTGGCAAATTTTTTTGTATCTTCTTGATTGTGGGAAATAAATTGAAAATGACCCATAATAAACTCCTTAAAAATAAACTGCTTTTATTATATTATAAAAATTCAAAAAATTCAATTAAAAGCCTTGATAAATTATAAATGATGTAATATAATTGTAACAAATTCGTAACAAAAAAGAAATAAAGCACAAACAAGAAGGGAAGAGAAAGATGTTTAAATTTGGGTTAGGACAAGATATTGGGATAGATTTGGGAACAGCGACGGTCATTGCTTATGTCAAAGGAAAGGGAATTGTATTAAGAGAACCATCAGTTGTTGCCGTAGATAATAATACTGGTGAAGTATTAGCAGTTCGGACAAGAAGCAAGAAGAATGCTTGGAAGAACACCTGGTAACATTGTGGCAACAAGACCTTTAAGAGATGGTGTTATATCTGACTATACCGTAACAGAAAAAATGTTAAAGCATTTTATCAATAAAGTTTGTGGAAAATTTATTTTTGCTCCTAGAATTATGATTTGTATCCCTTCTCAAGTTACAGAAGTTGAAAAAAAGGCAGTTATTGATGCAGCTACGCAAGCAGGAGCAAGAAAAGTATATTTAATAGAAGAGCCAATTGCAGCAGCAATTGGTGCAGGAATTGATATATCTAAACCATGTGGAAATATGGTAGTAGATATTGGAGGAGGAACTACTGACATTGCTGTTATTTCTTTAGGTGGATCTGTAGTTAGTACATCTCTTAAAGTAGCTGGGGATAAATTTGATGAATATATTGTTAAATATATTAAGAAAAAACACAATATTATGATAGGAGAAAGAACAGCAGAAGACTTAAAAGTAAACATTGGATGTGTTTATCCTAAAATACAAGATACTGAAATGGATATTAGAGGAAGAGATTTAATTACAGGGCTTCCAAAAACTATAACAATTCATTCTAGTGAAATGTTAGAAGCTTTAATTGAGCCAGCTATGATGATTGTAGATAGCGTTCATTCAGTATTAGAAAAAACACCACCAGAACTTGCAGCTGATATTAGCGATAAAGGAATTTATATGACAGGTGGAGGATGTTTACTAGATGGATTAGATAAACTTTTACAAGAAAAAACAGGAATTAATGTTATGATTGCACAAGACACAGTATCTTGTGTGGCATTAGGAACAGGAAAAGCATTAGATAATTTAGATGCCCTAGAGGGAAAAACAAGAAAATAAGTAAAAAATGGACCAGACACTTTCAATTGGAAAATGTCTGGTTTTTCAATATGAACTTGAAAATATAGTAAAAATATGGCATAATAAGAAAGATAAACGAAAATCATAAACAAGGAGAAAAACATGAAAAAAGTTGCTTTTATTACATTAGGTTGTAAAGTAAATCAATATGAAACCAATGCAATGATTCAATCCTTTTTACAAAAAGGATATGAAGTAGTAGATGCTACAAAAAAAGCAGATATCTATGTGGTCAATACTTGTACAGTAACCAATATCTCTGATAGAAAATCTAGGCAGATGTTAAGAAGAGTAAAAGAATTAAATCACAAAGCTATTGTAGTTGCCTGTGGATGTTATATACAAGTTGCCAAAGAACAAGTAGAAAATATTCAAGAAGTTGATTTAATATTAGGAAATAACGAGAAAAAAGAGATTGTAGAAATTGTAGAGAACTATCAAAAGGAAAATAAAAAACAAGAAGAAGTAGAAGATGTAATGCAACAAAAAGAATATATTGAATTAGGAGAAGTTGTTTATACAGAAAAAACCAGAGCTGTTATTAAGGTACAAGATGGGTGTGATAGATTTTGTTCTTATTGCATAATACCTTATGCAAGAGGTAGAGTCAGAAGTAGAAATCCAAAGAGGGTAATTGGAGAAATTGAAAAAATTGCGCAAGAAGGAATCAAAGAAGTAGTTGTAACAGGAATTCATATTGCTTCTTATGGAAAAGATTTGAAAGAAAAATATGGATTGATTGACTTATTAGAAGAAATCAATCAAATAGAAGGAATCAAAAGAATTCGATTAGGTTCCATTGAACCACTTTTAATAACCGAAAATTTTATTAAAAGACTTTCAAAATTAGAAAAAATTTGCCATCATTTTCACTTGTCTTTACAAAGTGGATGCAATGAAACACTAAAAAGAATGAATAGAAGATATTCTTGTGAAGAATTTGAACAAATAGTGAAAAGACTAAGAAAATGGGATCCAGATGTCATTTTAACAACTGATATTATTGTAGGATTTCCACAAGAGACGGAAGAGGAATTTGAAAAAACTTATAACTTTTTAGAAAAGATAAATTTTTATAAAATGCATATATTTAAATACTCACCTAGGAAAGGAACCAAAGCAGCTACTATGTTAGGACAAATAGATGGAAAGGTGAAAGAAGAAAGAAGTCAAAAATTAATAAAATTATCTGAACAAAACCAAAAAGAATATCATTTAAATTATTTAGGAAAAGAAGTAGAAGTGCTATTTGAAGAAGAAAAAAATGGTTACTATAAAGGACATACGAAAAATTATGTATTAGCTTTTAACAAAAGCAATGAAATGTTAGAAAATAAACTAGTAAAAGCAAAATGTGTAGGAGCAGAAATTGACCATATTTTGGTAGAACAACAAAATGTAACACAAATGTAACAAACACGTAACAAAGATTTAATATAAAAATTCCTTAAATTACTTGCTTATTCTAGATTTCTATAGTATAACTAAAATAGAATTTTGTATAAAAATACGAAGGAGGAAATAGAAGTGGCAGATTTAGAAGAAAATAAAGTATCAGGTGTTTTTGGAGGGGTTGAATTTGAAAATAAAGAAGTTCCAGAAAATGCAGGAACCATTCAACAAGCTGGAAGTAATTTACCAACAAAAGTAGGATTTTGGAGTAAATTCAAAGCATTTTGGTTACAAGAAATTGATTGGAATAAAGAAATTAAAGTAGAATTAACACCATATCAACAAAAAGTAGAAGATGAAATTAATGAATTTTTACATCAAGAAATTACTTGGGAAAAAGTGCATGATTTTCTATTCCAAGAAATTACTTTTGGAAAGAAAAATAAATAATTGTTTTAGGTAGCCATATAAAATTTTAGAGAATTGATATAAAAGTATAGCATATTGATAAAAATTATGCTATACTTTTTTTGTATTTTACGAGAAGAATATAATGAAGGTGATATAAATAATGGCAAAAAACAAAACAATTTTTGTGTGCAATGAATGTGGAAATGAATCAACTAAATGGCTTGGAAAATGTCCTGCTTGTAATAGTTGGAATAGTTTTTTTGAACAAAAAATAGTAGAAAATAAAAATAATTCTTTAAAATCAAAAGATTTAAAAAGTAATGTACCACAAAAATTAAACACATATGAAGCTAAAGAAACTATAAGAACTTCTACAGGTTTTGGAGAATTAGATAGAGTATTAGGTGGAGGATTAGTAAAAGGTTCACTTGTATTATTACGGAGGAGAACCAGGAATTGGAAAATCAACATTAATTCTTCAAATTTGTGATAAAGTAAAAGGAGAAGGAAAAGTTTTATATGTTTCAGGAGAAGAATCTGCTGAACAAATAAAAATGAGAGCAGATAGATTAGGTATTAATAATGATGATATTTTATTTTTAGGAGAAACCGATATAGATATCGTAAATCAAACAATCATTGATATCCAACCAAAATTAGTTATTATCGATTCTATTCAGACAATGTATTCAGAAGAAATATCTGCAGCAGCAGGGAGTGTAAGCCAAGTCAGAGAAATTACATCTCAAGTTATGAGAGTATGTAAATCTAGAGCTATTACTACAATTATTATAGGACATGTTACAAAAGAAGGAAATATAGCAGGACCAAGAGTATTAGAGCATATGGTGGATACAGTTCTATATTTAGAAGGAGAAAGATATTTTTCTTATAGAATTTTAAGAGGTGTGAAAAATCGATTTGGTTCTACCAATGAAATTGGAATGTTTGAGATGAAAGAAGAAGGAATGTGTGAAATTACTAATCCATCAGATATTTTGATTTCAGAAAGAGAAGATAATCCTTCAGGTTCTTGTATTGTATCTAGCATGGAAGGCACAAGACCAATTTTAGTTGAATTGCAAGCTTTAACATCACAAACTATTTTTGGTTACCCAAAAAGAACGGCAAATGGAGTAGATTATAATCGACTAGCTTTATTAATAGCTGTTTTAGAAAAAAAAGCAGGAATGATGTTAGGGTCACAAGATGTTTATCTAAATGTAGTAGGAGGAATTAGATTAAATGAACCTTCTATAGACTTAGGAATAATTATGGCAACTGCATCTAGTTTTAAAAATAAACCAATTCCAAAAGATATGGTAATCATGGGAGAAGTAGGATTAACAGGAGAAATTAGAAGAATTAATTTAATTGAAAAACGACTAAAAGAAGCTGAAAAATTAGGCTTTAAATCTTGTATGATTCCAGAAAGTAATAAAAAAGACTTGAAAGATAAGTATAAATTAGATATAATAACGATTGGAAATGTTAATGAAGCAATAAAAAAAGCTCTTAACTAAAGGCAAATACAATCTTGAAAGAAAGGAGAATCATTTTGAGAAAGGGAAAAGAAGATAATATTACAGAAATTCTAAAATTAATTGCACCAGGGACTCCTATAAGAGACGGATTAGAAAATATATTAAGAGCAAAAACAGGTGCTTTGTTATTAATAACAGACAGTAATCAAGTATTAAAAGAAGTAGTTGATGGTGGATTTACCATTAATGAGGAATATACCTCTGCTAAGCTATACGAATTAGCTAAAATGGATGGTGCTATTATATTAAGTGGTGATTTAAAAAGAATCTTATATGCAAATGCACAGCTAATACCAGCACATGAAATATCAACACTAGAAACACGGAACTAGACATAGAACAGCAGAAAGAATAGCAAAACAAACAGGAGAATTAGTAATTAGTATATCACAAAGAAGAGGTATTATAACACTCTTTAAAGGTAACGATAGATATGTGTTAGAAGACACAGATGTTGTATTAAATAAAGCAAATCAAGCAATACAAACATTGGAAAGATATAAAAAAGTATTTGATAGTAAATTAAGTTTACTCAATGAATATGAATTTAACGATATTGTAACACTTGAAAATGTAATTATAGCAATTCAAAGAGCAGAAATGGTAATGAGAATTGTAGAAGAAATGCAAAGACAAATTTATGAATTGGGTGACGATGGAAGGCTAGTCAAAATGCAGCTAGAAGAGCTAATTGGAGGATTAGAAAAAGAAGAATTATTAATAATTAAAGATTATTTAGTTTCCACTAAGAAAAAACAAACTCCAGAAAAAGTGTTACAAAAATTAGAAGATTTAGAATATGAAGAATTAGCCAATGAAAATAATATAGCAAAACTACTTGGTTATGAAAATTTTGACAATTATGATGAAGTTGGTGTTTATACAAAAGGATATCGAATTTTAGATAAAATACCAAGAATGCCATCTAATATTGTTGAAAATTTAATCGATTCTTTTAAATCATTTCAACATATTTTAGCAGCAGATATAGAAAGTTTGGATGATGTAGAAGGAATTGGAGAGATAAGAGCAAGAGCTATTCAACAATCATTAAAACGAATGCAAGATCAATTTGTATTCTAAAAATAAAAAACGAAAGGAAGAAAAAAGATGAAAATTAAAAATACGATATGGATAATTGCGTTAATTTTGGTAATAGTATTAATAGCATTAATAGGATATGGATATTATCAAAAAATAACAATAAAAGTAAAAAATCCAATTGCTACAATGGAAGTAGAAAGTTTTGGAACTATAAAAATGGAATTATATCCAGAACTAGCTCCACAAACAGTAGCAAATTTTGTAACACTTGCTAATAGAGGATTTTATGATGGGTTAACTTTTCACAGAATAGTAAAAGACTTTATGATACAAGGAGGAGATAAAGAAGGTACTGGTCAAGGAACTGCTACTATAAAAGATTTAAAAGATGATGGAGAAGATACAGCTTATAGCATAAAAGGTGAATTTATTGCTAATGGAGTTGAAAAGAATAAATTAAAATTTGAAGAAGGTGTTGTTCGGAATGGCAAGAAGTGATTATACATCTTACTCTTCTACCTTAAAAGAAGAATCTTATAATTCTGGAAGCTCACAATTCTTTATTATGACAAAAGCAAACACATCTTTAAATGGTTATTATACATCATTTGGTAAAGTAATAGAAGGATTAGATGTTGTACATAAATTAGAAGAAGTAGAAGTAAAAGCAGCAGATAATTCGGAAGAAACAGGAAATACCGAGGTAAGTACACCAGTTAATGCTCCTAAAATTACATCAATTCGAGTAGAAACTTATGGAGTAGATTATGGATTACCTGAAACATTAACACCTTTTGATTATACATCATGGTTTTACAAACAATATGGATTAGATTCTAATGCATTAGGAGAATAAAAGTTGTAAATTAATCTTTTTAAGAAAAAACAGTTGACAAATGGGGGAAAGATAGGGTAAAATAATTAATGTGTTCGTTTTAAATTATGAATACATGCAATGGTGGATGTGGCGTAGCTGGTTAACGCGCCAGTTTGTGGCACTGGAGATCGTGGGTTCGAATCCCATCTTCCACCCCATTTAAAATTTTTATATATTGGGCTGTAGCCAAGCGGTAAGGCACATGACTTTGACTCTTTATCGTTT
>CANQZU010000040.1 GCA_947628415.1 uncultured Clostridia bacterium
ATTAATAATGGAAAAAGATTAGGATATGTTCAAGATGTATGTGCAGATTTAGAAACAGGAACAATTACATCTATAATTGTGCCTTAATAGAGAATAGATACATTCCATTTGTATTTGAAAGAGAAATAAGGAAGAAAGGCTATATTACAAAGAAAAAACAAGATAGGATAGGCTATGTAATAAAAGAAAAATTCATTTATGATGTGATTTGTAAGGTGGAATTATAAGTTTGAGGAGTATATGAAAAATATACTCTTTTAAATATGTAAAAAATAAGAATTTTGTTGAAAAAACTGCAATTATACAATATAATAATATTGTATAATTGCAGTTTTTTATGAGTGAGAAAGATAATTTAGGAAATATTATTATTTATAATCTAGATAATGGAAATACAAAGATAGATGTAAAGATAGAAGACGAAACAGTTTGGTTATCACAACAACAGATGGCGGAATTATTTCATACTTCAAGAACAAACATAATTGACCATATAAATAATATCTATGAAGAAGAAGAATTAGATAAAATTTCAACATGTCGAAATTTCCGACAAGTTCGAACAGAAGGTAATAGAAGAGTTAGCAGAGAAATCCCTCATTATAATCTTGATATGATTATTTCTTTAGGTTATAGAATAAAATTTAAGATAGCAACAAATTTTAGAAAATGGGCTACTGAGAGAATAAAGGAATATATGCTAAAAGGATTTACAACGGATGATGAAAGACTTAAAGGAAATGGAGGAGGAAATTACTGGAAAGAGCTACTTGCTAGAATAAGAGATATAAGATCATCAGAAAAAGTATTATATAGACAAGTATTAGATTTATATGCTACAGCAGTAGATTATAATCCTAAAGATGAAAAATCAATTGAATTCTTTAAAATAGTTCAAAATAAATTGCACTATGCTGCTCATGGGCATACTGCACCAGAAGTTATATATGAAAGAGCAAATTCTGATAAGCCATTTATGGGATTGACAACTTTTAGAGGAGAATTACCGACGTTAAGCGATGTGGTTATAGCAAAAAACTATTTAGATGAAAATGAATTGAAAGTTTTAAATAATTTAGTTTCTGGATATTTTGATTTCGCTGAAATTCAAGCTATAAGACATAAAGCTATGTATATGGAAGATTATATTAAACAACTTGATTCTATACTCTCTAGTACAGGAGAAAAATTATTAACAGGGGCTGGAAAGATAAGTCACAATAAAGCGATAAAAAACATAAAAGTAACTGCATCAGTGAAGAATAGTAGAGCAATTCAGTTCTATATGAAAAACGGATTTGAAGATTATAATGTTACTTTAAAATATAAAATTTAGGGGAAAACTTATGACAAGGAAAGAAATTGATGAATTAATTGAAAAATTAAAAGAAGACGAAGAAGCAATTTTTGAATTTTTAGATGAAGGGTTGGCTAAAAAATTACAAACTTTTATAACACAAGATTCAGAAGAAGTAGATGAAAAGGAATTATTGGATGAGGTTGCAGAATATATGCTCTCTCAAATTGCAGAGGAAGATAGGGAATACTATTTAGAAAAAGTAATTGCTAACGACATGGATATGTTAGTTCCTACAAAGGAACAAGAAACACAATCTCAAAGAATGGAAACTAAAATTGAAGAAATAATAAGTAATTATTCTGACGAAGAAAAGTTAGAGGTATTAGATGAATTTTCTGCAGATTATGCTATCCAAATTGCTAAAAGTATAAAAAATGATGAAATAAAGCTACGAGCAATAGAAAGATTTAAAGAAAATCATTTTAATATGATTGAAATTATTAATACAATTCAAAATCAAGAAAAAACGCTTAAGATTATAGAACAACTAGATTCATCATATTTAAAAGTTGAAATAGCTAAAATAATTACTAATCCAAATGTAATATTACAAGCCGTTGACATGATTGAATCGGATAGCGATAAAGCAAAAGTTGTAGCTTCTATTTCAATAGATGATTTTGAAACAAAAGTGCAAGGACTTAAAAAAATAAAAGGTGGGTATTATCAAGTACGAGCATTAGGTGATATTGGTGCTGATAATGAGATAAAACTAAAATTAGTAAATGCTATTCAAGACGATTACTTTCGAGCAGAAATTGCAAGAACAATTGATGATTCAGAAATAAAACTTAAAATAATAAAATTAATTAGAAATCCAGAAGAAAAAGAAAGAGTTGCCGAAACATTGGATGATGAGGAACTGAAAGAAAAAACAATTGATTCTATTCAAGATAAAGCAAAATTAGATCGTATTAGTGGTAATGAATTTGATATTGAAACTGCAAAGGAAATTAAAGACCCAATGATAAAATTACAAGCTTTGAAAAAATTTGAATCAGAAGAAGTTAGAGCGGAGATAGCTGCAACGATAGAAGACTCTAATATTAAATTGCAAGTATTAGATGAGTTTACACAAGATAAAAACAAATCCAAAGTAATACAAACAATACAAGAGCCAGAATTGATAATGCAATCAATAGAAAAACTAGGAGAACTTTATATAGCAGAAGTAGCAATGACTGTAAAAGAATCAGAATTAAAGTTGGCAATTATGAACAAGGTACAGGACGATTATCTCCAGATAAAAATAGTAGGGACAATAGAAGACAAAGATATTCAAAGAAAAGTGTTACAAAGGGGAATTATTCATGTAATAGCTAAGGATTTAGTCAATGAAGAATTAGCAACCGAAATTAAGGAAGAAGAAGACAAAATTTATGATGCTTTTGAATCAGAAAATACAGAAGAGCAAGTTAAAATATTTAAGAATACAAAATATAACACTTTCAAAAATATGATAGCTCAATCTCTTGCAAAACAAGAAGATAAAGGAGCTTTTAAGCAAATATTACCAGAACTAGTAGAATTATTAGATGATGTAGAATTTAGAAATTTGATGGAAATAGCTTCCTACAAGGATAATCAAGGATTTATAGAAGAATGTATGCAAGATGAAAAAATTTTTAATAAGGTAGTTAGTACTATAAAAAATTTTAATCAAGCACCAGAGTTACTTTCAAATGTAGAACAACAAACAAGAATGAATATTTTTAAAACAATAATCGAAAGAGAAAACAGCAAAGAAATCATTCAAACTTATTTAAGTAGTAATTCGGTTTCAGAAGAGAACATAAGAGAGCAAATGGATAGTATTATGGAATTATTTGGGATAAAAAAGGAAGATATACCAACTAAAAAAGAAATACTAAACCAAATGTATGCAGTTAATAACTCTGTTATTAAATCGTTAAACTATGAATTACTAGATGATAGATACATAGAAAAACTTGGAATTGATAAGATTAATGCTATTTCTTGCTTTCAAGATATGCAAGATAAAATTATAAATCTTTCCGATACACAACTAGATGTCTGGGCAAATTGTATTAAAGACTATATGAAAGATGCACAAACAGAAGAATGGACAATTATTGCAGCAGAAATATTAGATAGTTTATCAGAACACGAATATGATGAATTACTTGGAAATATAGAAGATATAAAAGATGTTGATATAGATAAGCTCGGAAAAATATTACAAGGCAAAAATGTATTTGGAATAAAAACAGTAGAAGATATTGCAAATTACGAAAATATAAAAAAAGAAAAGACAGATATATGGATTAAGAGTGAAAAGATTGAAGATAAAAAACTAGCTGTTTTTGAAAAAGTATTTGGTCATGATATTACATATGCTTTACAAATATTAGAAAAATATGGAACAGATATTGATTGTTTGGCAGAGGTTGATATAAAATATTATGTAAAAAGTATTAAGGAAATATTACAATGCGAATTTGGTGAAAAATTAGAACAAATATATGGTGCGTGTAAAGAAGTTACCTTTGTAGACAAGGCATTAGCCGAAAAATCATTAAAAACAGAATTTGGAAAACTATTTAATGAAGGTTTACTGAAAGTTGGAGATGCACAGCAAATAGAAGAAGGAATGTACTTAGCAGGTACAGATTTTAAAATGATAATAACATCTGTTGGTGCTTATATACAGACAGGACATGATAGTAATTATCAAAATGATTGGAATAGACCATCTCTTGCATCTCAACATTTTTGTGCTAGTTATATTCGTAATGATATGATAAGAACAGCTCCTATTAATGATGTCTGTTATGGATTTGATGAAATGGCAGAAGATAGTTTAATGTTATCAGGTGCAACCGATATATATTCGTCAGGTGCAGATGAGATAAGAGTAAACGCATCTCATGATGAGAGATATTACTCTCCAGATAATCAGATTAATCGAACTGAAAGATATAACGAAATGGATTATAGAAGAGTGCAAAATGGTAAGAAAAAACAACCTAGCTATATAGTAGTATTTAAAAAAGACGGCAAAATAAGAAATTTAGAAAATGCGAAGAAAGCACAAAGGGATTGGGGAAATTTACCAATTGTAATTGTAGATGTAGATGCTTGTTTAGAAAGTGAAAAAGCAAAAGTTGATGAAATGATGCAAGAATATAAAGTATCACATGATCAAAAACTCGCAGAACAGATTCGAATAAAAATAAGAAATAATAGAGTAACATCGAAAGAGTTCTGCAAAGAAATCGATATTGAGAATTTAAGAATACATGAAGAAGAGAAGATTCAAGTAGAACCAATTAAAGAAAGAATGGTAGTAGAAGAAGACTTAAAACAAAATTTTGACCTTGTAACACCACAAGAAAGAAAAAAAGAAGTTGGAAAAATGAAGAGTATTTTCACAAAAATCAGACAAATTGAACAGGAGGACAGAGAAATTGGATAATAACAGCAAACAATTTAAAGATAACTACAAATATAATGTTCAAAAAATACTTGAAATAATGAAACAACCAGAGGCAAAAAATAAAAAAAATAAAGTTGTAGGAGAAAAGAAAAGTGGAAGAAACGAAGAAAGCACTGAGCGAAATAGATGATATTCTATATCATTTAGATAGAACCTTATATAGTAAAATACCTTCTAAAATGATTCAATTGATTAAGGAAAATAAAGAAAGTTCTTATATTCCTAAAATAGACTATACGAAAAGTATTAATGATCAAGAACTATTAAAAGAAACAAGAGTAATTTTATCTTTATTATATCGCGATTATATTTGTTCTCCAGAAAAGAAAAATGAATTGATAAGCAATGATATAATAGAATTAAAACAAGTAGAAGAAAACCCAGTAAAATTTGATTATAATCAGCTATTTAAAGAGAAAAAACAAGAAATACAGCATGTGCATAATTCTGAGGTAACAGTATATAAGAAAAATATATTTCAAACATTTATTATGTTTATTAAGAAAATATTTAGAAAATCTTAATAATTTGATTTTCTTAGATAGATATAGTAATATATTTCTAGAGTTAATTAATGGTGGGGAAAAAGATGAAGAAAATTATTTTTATATTAGTATGTATTATTTTAGTTATAATAGCTGCTGGAGCAATATTGTTAAATAATAAGGAAAAGTAATATCAAAGAAAATACAAGAAATAGTAATTACATTAACTCCAAATAAAGATAAAAAAATGATAAGCCAAGTAGAAAATATTATTAATCAAGTAAAAGAAAATAAAGATACAACAATTGATAGTATTTATTGGGTAAAAGATATATCTAATATGGGAATAGATATTCCTATTACATCTTATGGGACAAGCTATTCTAACGCATCCTATATAACGAATTTTAATGGAATATATTATGCATCTTTTGATGATGAGAAGTACAAAGTTAGTGGAAATGAAGATAATTTAGAATTTAGTAAATTGGGATGGTTTAATTGGGAAAGCAACTATACTATGAGTGCTAAAGAAGCATAACTATTAATTCAAAAGGTACTTAAAAATAAATATGATGAAGAATTTACAATAGTAACATTAACTAAAAATAGTGATATATATGGTTTTCATGGCTATTATGCAACAGTACAATCTATAAATAATAATACTGCAAACACCTTTAATTTAAAAATAAGTAATACGGGAGAAGTTTTTGATGAATATTATGACCTTTTAATCGAGGATGAATATAAAAAGTTAATTACTGAAACTATAAATAAAGTTGATAACAATGCGAAAATAATAGGATTTAATAGTACAGGCACATATCCTTATGGAAATGAAGTATCTAAAAATCTATCTTTGGAAGATGCATTGAAAAATAAAATAGTTTCAAAATCTTTATTTATTGTAACATACAGTAATTTAACAGAAAACGATACAAAACAAATAGAAGAAAATTTAAAAACTATTCATTACAGAGGAAGTGTTAAAATCTATCAAACAGATAGAAAAACTTATTTGAATGTTGATAGTTTTAGAGTGGAAAAAGAATATGGTGATGGATATATAATGACATCATTAAATCCAGAATTAGAGTCAGCTAAACTATATTCACTAAATTTATATGATTAATAGTATAGTAAATATAATAGAATAATCATTAAATAAAAAAATAGGAGAAACAAAATTAAGAAGCGAAGTACATAGAGATGGTGATTGGCACAAAACAGTATATATATGGATTATAAATGACAATGGAGATATCTTACTGCAAAGAAGATGTGCAACAAAAGACAGTAATCCTAATATGTTAGACATATCAAGTGCTGGGCATCTTACAGCAGGAGATGAATCTTTATTTGGAGCTATAAGAGAATTAAAAGAAGAACTTAATAATGAATTTGTTGATTTGTATATTTTGAGAACAACGAAAAGTATAGATGAAATGAAATATCAAGAAGAAGAAATATCAGAAATCTTATTTGTACCATACAAAAAATTTAAGGAAATGGTAAAAAATGAACATCCTGAACTTTTAAGACACGATGAAGAATTTGAAATTTTATTTAATATTTTTGATAAAGAGTTTGATAATTGAAGGAGGAAGAATGATGAATAATTTAGATTTTATGAATAAATTTAAACCTGATACAAGATGCATTAAAGAATTTGAGCATTGGATAGTTTGTATTAGAAAAAAACAAGCAACATTAGGAGATGCAGTAATTCTTTTGAAAAGAGAAACACCATCAGTTGCAGATATGTTACCAGAGGAAGCAGTTGAATTTCCTAAAGTTATTAAATGGTATGAGGAAGTGTGCATAAAAAAATTTGGAGCAGCGAAGTTTAATTATATTATTATGATGATGAAAGATTATTTTGTTCATTATCATGCATTTCCAAGATATGATAAAGATATCAATTTATTTGGTATAGAATGGAAAGATATTGATTGGCCAAGAGCAGTTGATTTTAAAGGTGGAATCGAACTAGATGAAGATAAATTGAAAGAAATTAGAGATTATATGAGTAAATAATAGGTTGTAAAATACTTATATTTGATATATTTTAGATAATATGCTATTATAAATATATAAAAGAAATGGCTATTATATATATCTGCGCAAATATTTAGAGTATAAAGGAGCAGTAAAATGGATAAAGAATTAGCAAATGAAATATGTATTTTTATAAGTAAAGATATGCCTGGAATTAAGTTTTATGATAGAACGCCAAGTGAAGAAGAACAGGAATTTTCGGGAGAATTTCCAGAAGGAGTATTTCAAACAGATCGATATTCAATATCAAAAGTCGAGTGGGATGAGGAAATGAATGAGCCAAATGCAACAAGACTTATACATTATCGTGATGTAAGTAATACAGTAAGAACCTATATGGTTTCAGCAGAAAAATTTCAAGAGATATTAGGAGCAATATCATCTGTCAAAAATACAGGGAATGAATACATTATAATTGATACAAGAGAACCGGAAAAGGAAAAAACCAATGGAAGAGAAAGTAGGAACTATTAGACCTATTGATATTGCAAAAATGGATAGCATAAATAAAATGACTAAACAAGAAACATTTAAAGCTAAACAAGACTTATATACTCATAAAAAATATGACAAGTATAAATCAGAAATAAATGAATAAAAAGATGTACATTCAAAGATGTTAGGTAATAAATAATTATAATAATGAAGGATGTGTTTTTATGGGGAAGGAAATAAAATTTAAAGATACAATAATGGGTAAAATTACTAAAGGAGCAATTATTTCTTGGGGAGAAAATGATGAAAATGGTAATTGGTTTAAACCAACTGAACAACAAGCAGAAGAAATGCTAACTGAAGGAGGTTTACAGTTAGGAAAAAAGACAATAGATTATTCTTCAAGCGATAAGGCAACTAATGGAAAAACGTATGGTTCAGAAGTAGCAGCTATAAATGGTTTAGTTGAACTAATGACCAATTCGCAAGAGATTTCTTCTGAAGAAAAAACTGCTATTACAGAACAAATAAAATCAGAAATATATACAGAAGCACATTTATCTCCAGAAATAGAGAAAAAGGCAAAAGAAACAATAGAAGGAAAAGGAACAGAAAAATCAATCTTTGAAGTTTTAGGAACTATACACGATAATTGGGTAAAAACTAATCCTAATAATTTTTTAGAGCCAGATAGAAATAGAGAAAGACAATTTGTTCCACTTACATTATTAGATTGGAAAGAGGTGCAAAGTGATTTATTATTCCTAAAACCTATTCTTGAAGGTGCTGGAATCACAGTAGATGAAGAACAACTAAAAAAAGAATTTGAAGTTAGACAACAGGAGTATATGATAGACAATAAAATTTTCTCACATGAAGATTTAGTAAAACATTTATCAAAAGGTTCAAAAGCATACCCAGCTTTGGAAGGACTAGAAACTGTTAATGGTGGTAACATAGATGGATTACTAAAAAATCCTGAAACTCTTGAAAGAATGGCTACGCAAATTGAAAGTAGAGTCGCAATAAAATCAAGAGAAGAATTAGCAACAGATTTAATCAAATCTGATACTAAGTCATTAGATGAAGTATTATGGATTCAAACAGTAGAACGATATGATTCAAACTTCGATGAGAAAAAACTTCCTAATATGAATAATCCTATCTCAAAAAGAGAGATAATGTTATCAAAATTAATTGGAAAACCATATCCAACGCATGTTATGTCTGGAATTGTAGATTATAAACACGATAGATATACAAATGAAATTCGAGAGCCAAGAGATAGTGAATGGGATGCAGTTGATTTATATGCAAAGGCAATGGAACGTAGACAAGACGAGGCAGCAAATATAATTGATTTAGTTTTAGACAAGCCTTATGAACTAGATTTCGGTTATGATGAAAATGGAAAAATTCCAGGTAGTATCAAAGTTTCTACACGAGATTTATTAGCAACTGGAATTGGCACTGAAAGAATGGAGAGTAAAGCGAAGGTAACTTCAAAAGATATAGCAGAGGCAGATGCTAAAAAAGAATTAACTGCAACAGAAGTCGGGGGAAATAAAGGATTAATCAATAAATTGAAGGAATTATTTAAAGGAAAGGGTGAAAAATAATGAGTGTTATATCTAGTAAAATGCTTAATGATTCTATTGGTGCAATGAATAGGTCAGCTTATTATGGTTCTTCAGGAAGTGAACCACCAAAGGATCCAAAAGAAAGGGATAAAGAACGAATTAAAAATCTTAAAAGTAAAAAAAGTAAGAAAGAAATAAAGAAAATTTTATTACTTTCAGAAAGAGACCCAGAATTTGATAAAGAAATAGATTTTGAAAGAGAATCAACATGGCTTTCACATGTTAACAAAAAAAGTGAAGAAGCAGATAAATGCAAAGAAATAGTTAGAGAAATAAGGAAAAGAACAATGAATAAGGAGCAACGAGAAATTTCTGATAATTTAATGTTTGTATCTGAACGCAATGATGAAGGTGAACAACTTAGTTATGAATTAGACTTAATACCAAGAGGATTATATAACGTTTTTAAAAAGTACAATGTTGGATTTGAAAACGACCACCATGAGATTGCAGTATATTGGACACGTTGTGCAACAGGGTTCATGGAAAAGCATGAATATGCTTGTTATAAACTACAAGAAAAAGAGAAAAAAATGAAATATAAAACTATGGAACGCAAAGAAGAAGTGGATCAAAATAAGTATGATCCTGATCTCTATCATCTAGAGGAAGATAGAAGATCAGTAAAAAACAGTACTATAGATTATCAAAAAGTAATAGAAAGATTAGAGAGAATAAAGAATCTTCAAAAAGCATGTTTAAGTGACAGAAAAGGCGTATACAGAAAAAAAGGAATAATTGAATTGCCAATACGTTCAAAATATTTTAAAGGAGAAACAATTTCTTTAGAAATAACTCAAAAGGAATTAATACAAGCAGGGTATATACCAGAAGAATTAAAATGGCATGAAAAAAATAAAACTAAAATTTCTGCCAGAGATATAGCTGAAGCTGACAAAGAACAAAGTTTAACTACAACTGAAGTCGGAGGAGCTAAAGGATTTTTTAATAAAATCAGAGATTTTTTCAAAGGAAAAGGTGAAAAATAATGGTCGATTATAACAAAAGATTAGTAGAAGTGGATGAGATACTAAAATATTTATCAGAAGAAGATTTATTGAAGATACCTGAAGATATAAGACAGCTGATAAAAGACAATAAAGACAAAGAATACACTTGGCAATATGATGAAACAAAACCTTTAAAAGACCAAAATGTAAGTCGTGATACAATCGCTTTTTTATCTTATCTTAATATGGAATATTTATTAAATGAAAAACAAAAGCAATTTATGCAACAAATGCATGAAATGAATGAAAGAAAATTAGAAGAAGAAAAAGCAGAAAAATACAAAGTAGACGATTTATTTAAAAGAAATGTAACAAAACAAGAAGAACAGAAAAATGAAGAAGTAGTACAGGAAACAGCATTAGTTGAATATAAAGAAAGTTTTTTTGCAAAAATAGTTAATAAAATAAAAAGTTTTTTTAAAAGGTAAGTTTATGCACTTACCTTTTTTGAGTGTGTCTATTGAATTTATTAAAACAATGTAGTATAATAACCATATCAACAAAAGTGTATACAAAATGACTTGAAGAGTTAAAAAAGGAAGAAAATACGAGAAAGTCAAATTTTCAAAGGAAATAAGAAGTGAGATAAGATATAAAGATTATCTTGAGAGAAAAAAGACAAACCGAAAGTTAAGAGCAGAAATTTTGAAAGGAAAAGAAGATTACGAACTAGAGTATTTAAGACATTTACAGTGGCAACATGCAATTGAAATGTCAAAAAGATATTTAGTATGATTGTGTTCAAAATACTGTTCCAAAAAATCAACTAAAAGCAAGCATTTATTAGAAGTAAATGACTTGCTTATTTATTTGCCTTAAAAAATTACAAATAGGGAGGTGGTAAAACATTAATCTAACTTTATAGAATAGAGTATTCTAACTTTGAATACTTATTAATAATTAGTTGAAAGCAAGAGGTGATAGCTTTATGGAAAAAAGACAGATTGCATCTAATAAACAAGTAAAGTTAGAGATAGAGCTAATATTAAATAGAAAATTATTTCAAAGTAAAGTGATAAATAGAGAGGTATATGAAGATGTGCAAGATGAATTGTTAAGGGAAATTAATAAAGAGTTAGATAATATATAGACATATAATAAAAATAATCATATAATTATTGTGCCTATAAAGATACTTTTAAGAGAAAGGAGATTTATATTATGGATTTATATAATATTAGAAAAGAATTAAATAGTGGAAAAAGCATATATGACCTACCGTTAAAAGTAACATACTATGCAAGAGTATCAAGCGAAAAAGACGAACAATTAAATTCATTAAGTAATCAAGTTTATTATTTTGAAAACCATATAAAGGAAGTCTCTAACTGGACATATGTTAAGGGATATGTAGATGAGGGTATAAGTGGTACAAGTGTAAATAAAAGAGATTCATTTAAAAGAATGATTCAAGACAGCAAAAATGGAAAGTTTGATTTAATCTTAACAAAAGAGGTAACTCGTTTTGCTAGAAACACATTAGACAGTATCTCTTATACCCAAAAATTATTAGAAAATGGAGTAGGTGTGTTTTTTCAAGCAGATAACATTAACACCATTATGCCAGATTCTGAATTAAGACTCACAATTATGGCAAGTGTAGCCCAAGATGAAGTAAGAAAACTATCAGAAAGAGTAAAATTCGGTTTTAGTAGATCTGTTGAAAAAAAGAGAGTATTAGGAAATAATAATATATTTGGATATAGAAAAGATAAAACAAAATTAGTAATACATGAAGAAGAAGCTAAAATGATAAGGGAACTTTTTGAAATATATGCAAGTCGGAGAAATGGGATTTTATAAAATATCTCAATATTTCAAAGAGAAAGGCTATAAAGGAAAAAATGGAACACCTATATCATCACAAACATTAAGAAGAATTATAAGGAATCCAAAGTATAAAGGATATTACAGAACAGGAACTGTAAAAGTAATAGATTACAAACTACATAAAGCACAAAAGATGCCAAAAGAAGAATGGAAAGTATTTGAATGCAAAGAAAACATACCATCTATTGTTTCAGAAGAACTATGGGAAAAGTGCAATAGTATTTTAGAAAAGAAGGCTCAAAGTTGTTTAAATAAAGTGGAAAATAAGGATGTATTTAAAAATAGATATACATTTAGTGGACTAATTTTTTGCAAAGAACATAAAGAGCATAAACCAGGATTTAATAGAATATCAGGAAAGAAAAGGTCGAAAAAACCAGCTTGGGGCTGTAGTGAGTATATTGCACATGGACTAAAAGGGTGTGAAAGCCCAATCTTACAGGAATCAGAACTGATAGAAATTTTTAAAGCAATTTTAAGTAAGTTTCTTTCTAATAAAGAAGAAATTATAGAAGACTTATTGAACAAATATAAAAAATTTAATCAAGCAACAGACATTGAAATTGATATATCAAAATTAGAAAATAATATAAAAAATGTACAAGCTAAAAAAGATAAATTATTAGAGCTTACTATTAAGAATCTCTTGTCTGATGAAGAGTTTTATAAAAGAAATGAAGAATTAAATAAAGAGATTGAAAACTATAATAAGGAAATCAATAATTTAAAAGAAGAAAAAGAAAATGTATCTTCAATAGAAGAAAATATGAAAAAGATAAAACAAACATTGGAAAAAGAAATCAAGATAGATAAAAATATAGAAGATTTAATTAAGTTATTGGTAGATAAAATCTATGTATCCAAAATAGATGGAGACAGAAAACATATAAAACTAGAAATATATTTTAAAATTGGAGAACCAATGACATTAGAAGGAGATCTAGATAAAAAAGTAAAGCAAGAATATATTATTAGTGGGCAAGATTATCAATTAAAGGACAATAATACATATTATTGTTCCATAAAAGAGAATATGCCTCAATCTTTGAACCACGACATCTATAATAGTTCCAGGCAGTAATAAAATGCTTAATATTTTTGCTCAAAACAATGAAATCATTATTCCTTGGAAAAATATCAAATGTATAGGAGA
>CANQZU010000041.1 GCA_947628415.1 uncultured Clostridia bacterium
GATTTTGAGTCCAGTGCGTCTACCAATTCCGCCACATCGGCATAAAAAATATGCACTAATATATATTAGCACATATTTTTTTAAATGTCCAGAATTTTTCTAATTTTATTTCATCTACTCATTCTACTTTCTTTTTTATAAAATTCTCAACTCTTTGTTTGTTATCTTATTTTTAAAATCTGTCCTACATAGATTAAGTTTGGATTTCTAATGCCATTTAAATTCACTAAATATGAAACTGTGACATTAAATTTTAAAGCAATTTTACTTAAAGTATCTCCTCTTTGTACTGTATAATAATTATTTTGTAATATAGGATTTAAAGTCTGACTATTACTTTCTGTAATTCTTAATTTCTCTCCTGGAAAAATTAAATTTGGATTTTGTATGTCATTTATTTCTACAATATGAGCAACACTAACTCCATAATTTTGTGCAATTTGTGATAGAGTATCTCCTCTTTGCACTGTATAAATAATGCTTCCTGTAGCTCTTGTTTCTTGACCATTTATAGTAGAATTAGTTATAATTTTTAATACTTGACCTGGAAAAATTAAATTTGGATTTGCTATTTTATTTATTTCTACTAATTCTTGCACAGTTGTTCCAAATTTTAGAGCAATTTCTGATAAAGTATCTCCTCTTTGTACAATATAATCTTGGGTATTAGTATTAAAATTCTGTACTTGATTTTCTATTTCTGGTATAGAATTTGTATCTGACAAAAATATACTTTCTGTATATAAATCTCTGTCTACACTTCCGTTTACTCCTGCCACTGTTCCTCGATCTGTATATTGAATTCCAATCCAGTTTTCCCAACTGGTTTCTACTTCTGCTATTTCATTGTAATTTCCATAATATGCAAGCCATAATTCATAGTTATTAGCTAATTGTCTACTAAATCGATCTCTACTATTGGATAAATCGCTATAAATAATAACTTCTTTATTGGTTAATCTCCTTACACTTTCTAGAAAGACTTGTGCAATATTATTTGATTCTTCTACACTTACTCCACCAAAAACTTCATAATCCATAACAAGTTTACAATCTGGATTTTTGCCTGATATAACAGAAGCAAAAAATCTTGCTTCTTCTTCCGCTTCTCCGCGTATTAGTTGCAGTTAAAAAATGATAAAAACCAACTTTTAATCCATTTGCTTTAGCATTTTCATAATTAATTTCAAAATAAGGATCTTTTATATTATTGCCTTGACTTGCTTTAATATATACTATTTCTATGCCACTTTCACGTACTCTTCTATAATCTATGTATCCTTGCCAGTCACTGACATCTATTCCTTGATATTGTGGATTAGAATTTGGTGTTATTGCATAAGTCATATGAATATTTGTAAAAAATAGAAAAGTTATTATCCAAAAAAAGGTAATACAAGCTTTTATTTTTGTCATGCTTAAATCCCCCTTTGCATATTATTAATTCATTATATGCAAAAGGGGACTTTTGGTTCTGTCTCATACCTCGTATTCTATAACATGAACTGTTTTGATATTTATCTTTGAAAAATCATTATTTTCTTCTAAGTCAACTATTTTGAAAGAATTTTCTTCTTTTAATTGTTTATTTAATTTTGAAATATCTACTAAAACTTTACTAGACAAATCCTGTCCAACTGGTAATGTTTTATTTTGATTATCATAAAATATGCTATTAGTTAGGCAAATACCATTTGTTCCTTTTTTTAAATAAAATTTATAAAAGTATATTTGGTTTTTATCCTGTTTTAATATTTCTCTTATTTCTGTTTCAGGATTCATATTAAATAAATTGATATTTTTTTCTTCTAATTCGTTATCTACTGTTGCTTTATATACTGGTACGTCTTCTAGAAGTACTACTTTTTCCATAGCCATTTTTAAATTTTCAATTACTTTTTCTAATGATAATTTATAACCAATTTGTTTTGTATTTTTGTTAATATCTAGTATACTAAATTTATCTTTTGCTATTTCTCTATGTCTTTGATTTTTAATTTGTGATATTTTAGACAAATCTTGCGTAATTCCACCAAAAATATCAAATTCATCTTTTTGGGTTAACGTTTTTTCTTGTATTGCCTCTTTTTTTAATTCTTTCAGATTTGCTTCTATTTCTTTTGGCCCAATTTCATTATTTTTTACCTGATTTAAAATAGTAATCAAGTTGGTAGAAGCAATATAAATACTATCTGTTTCTGATTTTGATAAAACTTTTCTTTGCAAATTATCCATTGCTTTTCCTAATTTTTCAATATCTTCTTCATAATCAAAAACTCTTGTAATTTTTTTAATAGTATTAATTTGTTCCTTTTCTCCTTCTGGTAAACTTGCTACTTCATCTTTATTGCTATATCTCCAAAATTCAAAAATACTTTTTTTATGGTTATCTATTTCTTCTATAAATGAAGTAGCATTTTCAATTTTTTTAGCCATATTTTTCTTCTTTAATTTTAAACTGTTTATATCTAACATTAAATTTTTAAAAGTATTTTCTAATTTTTCAATTTCTTTATATAATTCTAATAATTCTTCTATTGTATAATTTTCTTTCTCTTCTTTCTTCTTCTTTTTATTAGTTTTCTCTTTTTCTAATTCTTTTTTGGGATTGTTTTCTACTATCTTTTCTTGTTTTTTCTCTTCTATTTTCCCTTTATTTTTCTTTTTACTATATTTAAAATAGTATCGGAACTTACCAAAAAAAGATTTTTTACATTCTAAAAATGTTGATATTTGCTTTTCTTTAGCAAGATATTCTATTTCTTGGATAGCTATTTCAGTCTTTAATTCTTCTAATTTTTTTTCATTTATAGATGTTTTTTCGCGTACTTGCTCACATCTTTCTTCTCCTAATTGATATTCCCTTTTAATCCATTCTCCAATTTGTGTATAATCTATTTTTCTGTTTTCAATATAAAATTCGATTTCTCCTGATTTTCCTATATTAGTCTTAAAGTTAAAATAATGTGGCAACTCTGTTTGAAGAATAAACATTGCCTTAATCAATTTGTAAAATTCATTTGCTTTTTCTTTACTTTCTAATTTAATCTTATAAGAACTTTTAATTTTCTCATAAACTTGCGTTTCTCCTACAATTTGTATACTTAATTCGTCATTTTTATCATATACTTCATAAATAAGTGGCCAATCTTTGGTAAACAGCCATAAGTAATTTACTAAATCTTCAAACTGTGATTTTTTTAGATATTTATTACTGTATCCAACATTCCTAACTGGTACAAAAATTTTACCTGTCTTTCCTTTTTCTAATTGTTTTTTTAATAAAAAGAAAAAAGTAGAATAATCAGAATCTTGTGTTGGTACTAACATAAAATATTGATCTGTATTTTCTGAATAATAAATTTGCCATAAATAATTTCCTTCAAATTTTACTTTAAAAGGTATCTTTTTATTAAGATTTTCTTGTTCTTTTTCTACCTTTTCAATTTCCTCTATTTGTATCTGTTTTAACATTTTTAAAAAAGTAGTATATTTTAAAATATTTTCTTGTTTGTCGTTATCTAGGTAATCCGCCAAAGGGCTTGACTTTCTATATTTTTCTTCTATTTCATCTAATCGATTTGTAGGAGATAATAAAATTTGAATATCCTTTATTGGAATATATCGATATTGTCTGTATTGTCTCTCATCATAGAATTTAGGTACCCTAAATTCTAATGATTCTCTTTTTTTCAAAGTGGTTGGGATTTTTTCTAGATTTAATCCTAAATATTTTAATTTTTCTTCTATATTTTCTATTTTCTCTATTTTTTTCTTCGGCAAATTTCTCTCTCCTTATTTTATAATTTCATAAAAATTTTTGAATTCATATCCATTTTCTCTAAGCCAAGCAATAATTTGTGGCAAAGCATCTGCTGTTGCAATTTTAGCTTGTGCATCGTGAAGTAAAATAACCACACTATTTTTATTTGTTACTGTTCCTTGAATTCTATTTAGTTCATATTCTACAGTTGGCTTTGTTGTTTCTGCATCACCAGAAAGTGCATTCCAATCAACTTGTAATATATCATTTTGAGATAATAATTCTTTAGCTTCGCTTTTTATTGTAGCATATTTTCCTCCTATTAAACCTCCTGGAAATCTAAATAGATGAGAATTATATTCTTGTACATTAATAGCATTTTTAACGGCTTCATTACACTGATTATATTCGTCTAATACTGTTTGTGGTGAAGTATAAATTTTAGAATATGAATGAGAATAGCCATGATTAGCAATGTAATGTCCTTCTTCATAAATTCTTTTTACAGTTTCTGGCATAGCCTCTACTCTAGAACCTAATACAAAAAAAGTAGCTTTTACATTTTCTTGTTTTAAAATATCTAAAATTCGATTAGTTACAGTAGATGGTCCATCATCAAAAGTTAAAAAAGCTCTTTTTGTTTCAGAATGATAAATATTATCAAGATTATCTCTTCCGATTTTGTGTTAATTTAGGGATCCTTTCTTGTCTAATTCTTTCTAATTCTGCTAGTTTTTCTTCTTCTTGTTGCTTTAAGTTTGCTAGTTGCATTTCATATTGTTGATATACCTTATATCTATTTATTAATTCTATAGAATTTTTAGCTATCATTATTAAAAAAATTACAATAATAAACATGATAATCAACAATATTATTTTTCTAAAATTTAATTTTTTTATTCTAGGCTCTTTCATTAAATTTAGTTCATATTTTTTTTCATCTCTTATCATTTTATATCCCTTTTTCTTTTTATTTCTTAATTTTTCATAGTATTTTTTAAAAACTCAATTTCTTCTTGTACATTTAATCTCATAAAAATAGGTTCTCCCTTTTCAATCACTTTTATCGTTTCTTTTTTTGGATATTCTTTTAATTTTTCCCATGTCTTCATTTCTTGTTTTTCAATTCCAATTTGTCTAAATATATTCATTGCTGTTTCTTTCATAAATGGTTGAATTAAAATTGCTATTTTTCTTAAATTTTCTACTAAATGATACATACAAGACTCTAGCTTTTCTGTTTCTTCTTTATTTGCTAATTGCCAAGGCATTGTTTCATCAATATATTTATTAGTTCTAGCAATTAAATTCCAAATTTCTTGGATGCTATTTGCTATTTCATATTCATTCCATTTTTCTTCAAACTTTTCAATTTGCTGTAAGGTGTAAGATTCTAATTCTTCATCTACTTCATTTGGTGTTTGATGATAATAAGGTACGTTTCCTTCAAAATATTTATTAACCATAGATACCGTTCGATTTAAAAGATTACTTAAATCATTGCATAAATCAAAATTGTATCTTTCTACAAAAGCTTCTGGTGAAAAAATCTCATCTTGTGATAATGGCATTTCTCTTAATAAAAAGTATTTAAGGGCATCTAATCCATACCTTTGCATCAAAGTTTCTGGATAAATAACATTTCCTTTTGATTTTGACATTTTTCCATCTTTCATCATAATCCAGTTATGCACTAAAATCGTTTTGGGTAATGGTAAATCTAAAGCCATTAAGAAAATTGGCCAATAAATCAAATGAAATCTTGCGATGTCTTTTCCTACAATTTGTAAATCAGCAGGCCAGTATTTTTGAAATAAACTATCATTTTCCGATAAATAACCTAATGCTGTTATATAGTTTGTTAAAGCATCTACCCATACATAAATAACATGTTTTGGATCTTTTAATACTTTAATTCCCCATTCAAATGAAGTTCTCGTTACACATAAATCTTCTAATCCTGGTTTAATAAAATTGTTAATCATTTCATTCTTTCTGTAATCTGGTTTTATGAAATCTGGATGTTCTTCATAGTATTGTAATAGTTTATCTGCATATTTTTTCATGTTAAAAAAGTATGCTTCTTCTTTCATTAATTTAACTTCTCTTCCACAATCTGGACATTTACCATCTACTAATTGTGTTTGGGTAAAAAAAGTCTCGCAAGGAATACAATACCATCCTTCATATTCTCCCTTGTAGATATCTCCTTGTTCCATAAAACGATCAAATATTTTTTGTACTATTTTTTCGTGTCTTTCTTCTGTTGTTTGAATAAAATCATCGTATTCAATTCCCATTTTAGTCCATAATTCTTTTGCCATAGCAGCCATTTCATCTACATATTCTTTTGGCGTTTTTCCTTGTTCTTTTGCCTTTTCTTCTATTTTTTGTCCATGTTCATCAGTTCCTGTTATAAGATAAACATCTTTTCCTTTTAATTTATGATATTGTTTGATACTATTTGCTAGAACAGTTGTATAAGCTGTTCCTATATGAAATCTTCCACTTGGATAATAAATGGGAGTTGTAATATAAAATTTATCTTTCATGTTTTCCCCCTTTATATAATTTTTTCTTTTATTTTTCCCTTTTTATAGGATTATATTACCACAATCTTGCAAAAATAGCAACAAATTTTGTTGCTATCTTTTATTTTTTATTCTTCTTTTGTTGTATTGATTTTCAATAATTTAAACAGTTCTACAATGACAATTGGCGCCAAAATTAATCCGATTAATTCTAGAATATTTTCCATTGGTAGTATTGGTATGCTAAATATACTTCTTAAAAATGGTATTATAAGAATAATCATCATTAAAGCAGCCGAACCAAGTACTGCTCCTATTAATTTAGCGTTATTAAATAAGTTAGTTTTAAATAAAGATTGTTTATTATTTCTCACATTAAATACATGCACTAATTCTGATAAAGCAAGAGTACAAAATGCCATAGTTTGACCTACTTCAATTTTAGATTCATCTAATGTTAACCCATCAATTGGACTATTAGTGCTTGCTAATCCAATCATGAAAGCTATTAATGTTAAAAAGCCAATCATAATTCCTTGGTAAATAACTCTCCATGTCATTCCTTTTGTAAATACACCTTTTCCTGGTTTAACAGGTTTTCTTTTCATGATATCTGATGATGCTGGATCAAAAGCTAATGCTAATGCTGGAAGTGAGTCAGTTACCAAATTAATCCATAAAATATGAATTGGTAATAGAATTTCTAAATGCGTAATATCTGTTATACCAAACCAGTTAGCAAATAATGGTGTACAAAGTGTTGCCATAAATAATACAACAATTTCTCCTACATTACTTGATAATAAAAATTGAATAACTTTTAAAATATTATCATAAATTCTTCTTCCTTCTTCTACAGCGGAAACAATGGTCGCAAAATTATCATCTGTTAAAATAACCTCTGCTGCTTCTTTAGCTACATCTGTTCCAACCATTCCCATGGCACATCCTATATCAGCTGTTTTTAAAGCAGGACTATCATTAACGCCATCTCCAGTCATAGCTACAATTTCTCCATTTTTTTGCCATGCTCTTACAATCCTAACTTTATGTTCTGGTGAAACTCTAGCATAGACAGAGTATTTCCTTACGTTTTTTTCTAATTCTTCATCTGACATTTTTTCTAGTTCTGAACCTGTAATTGCCTCTTCTTCATTTTCTAATATTCCTAATTTTTTAGCAATAGCTGTTGCTGTAATTTTATGATCTCCTGTAATCATAACTGTTTTTATACCTGCTGTTTTACATTTTTCTACTGCTTTTTTAGCTTCTTCTCTTGGTGGATCAATCATACCTACCATACCAATAAAAATTAAATCATTTTCAATTGTTTTCATTTCTTCTTTATCTGGTAAATGATCAATTTCTTTATAAGCACAAGCCAAAACTCTTAATGCTTCTTTTGCCATATTCTCATTATGTTCTCTAATTTGATTAATATAGCTTTCTAAATCTTGTTTAATTTCTCCTTTGAATAAATAAGAATCACATCTTTTTAATAATTCATCTACACCACCTTTGGTATAAATAACATATTTACCATTTATTTCATTAACTGTAGTCATTAATTTTCGTTCTGAATCAAATGGAATTTCATTAAGACGAGGCATTCTATCATAAATACTAGGGTCAAAGTCTAATTTAAATGCCATATCAACTAAGGCTGTTTCGGTTGGATCACCTGTTAAGCTCCCATCTTTTGATATTTTAGTATCATTACAAAGCATATTGCTATAAACTAGCTTTTCGATATCAGAATTAATTTCTTTTATTTGGTCAATATCTTCTGTTTGACCATTTACAAAGATTTTTTCAACTGTCATTTTGTTTTGTGTTAAGGTTCCCGTTTTATCAGAACAGATAACTGTGCTACTACCTAAAGTTTCTACCGCTGGTAATCTTTTTACTATCGCATTTTTCTTTACCATTTTTTGTACGCCAATAGCTAAAACAATTGTTGATACTGCTACTAATCCTTCTGGTATAGCTGCTACAGCAAGACTAACTGCTGTCATAAACATATGAATCGGTTCTTTCCCTTGTAATAATCCAATTATAAAAATAAATACACAAATAGCTAATGCCACAATTCCTAATGTTTTTCCTAATTTATTTAATTTTTGTTGTAAAGGTGTTTCCTGTTTTTCTGTACTATTAATCATCCCTGCAATTTTTCCAACTTCTGTTGTCATTCCAGTTTCAACAACAATTCCTTTTCCTCTACCATAAGTTATTAAACTGGAAGAAAATAACATATTAACTCTATCGCCAATTCCAATTTCTATTTCCTCTAATTTATGACTTACTTTTTCTACTGGCATAGATTCTCCTGTTAGAGAAGCTTCTTGACATTTCAAATTGACCGCTTCTATTATTCTTAAATCGGCTGGAACGTAATCTCCTGTATCTAATACAACTATATCTCCTGGTACTAGTTCTTTGGCAGGAATTATAGTAATTTCGTCATTTCTAACTACTTTACAAGCGTGATCAGTTAACTTTTGCAAGGCCTCTAATGATTTTTCTGCCTTTGATTCTTGTGTTACTCCTATGATAGCATTTACAATTACTACGATTAAAATAATAATTGTATCTGTAATTCCTTCTCCTTCCGCTACTCCCACTACACCAGATACAATTGCTGCTATGATTAAAACAATAATAGAAAAATCTTTAAATTGATCCAAAAACCTTTGTAATAATGTTTTCTTTTTAGCTGTTTTTAATTCATTTAGTCCATAAGTCTCTCGTCTTTTTTGCACCTCTTCTAAATTCAAACCTTTTTCTTGGTTCGTTTGCAAGGCTTTTTCCACTTCTTGAATTTCTTGATTAAACCATTTGTTTTCCAAGTTAAATCCTCTCCTTTTTTCTATTTTTTGCATTTTTATTGTTGATTATAACAAAAAGACTTTCAAAAGGATCCTCTTTCCTTTTAAAAGTCTCGCTTAACTATTATTTTAGCCTTACTAACCAGATATAAAATATCGCGACTGTTGATTAGTAATTAAAAGCTACTCCCTTTTAATAAAATTGGTTATCTATTCAATTGTATTATTTTCAATGCTTTGGTGACCCCTACGGGAATCGAACCCATGATTCCACCTTGAGAGGGTGGCGTCTTAACCGCTTGACCAAGGGGCCTTATGAATACCTACTATTTATATCATTTTTTTTAGTTTTCGTCAACTATTAAAATATATTTTACAAAAAGAAGTTTAAGTCCAAAGATTCAAAATTTCTTTTATTCGTTTGAATTTTTTTGTTAAATATAAATAACCAATTAGTGATTCAAAAGCAGTAGCATATCTATATTCTTGTATATTTGAATTTTTAGGTAGATGATGGGTTTGAGTATTCCTACCACGTCTCACAATATCTTTTTCTTCATCTGTTAATTTATCTTGTATTTTTTCTAATAATTGAGCTTGACTTTTTGCTTTTACATATTGAATCGTCTGAATATGTAGTTTATGAGGTTTTAAATTAGTTGTATTTACTAAATGTGTTCTAATATATAAATCATAAACGCAATCACCAATATAAGCCCATGTAAGTGGAGAAAGTAAATTAATTTCTTCCTCTGGTCTATTTAATTCTAATAATTCTTCCATAAATCTCTTCCTTTTATTTCTACTTATATTTTAATTTGGATATTCAATTGTAATTTTTCCTATTTTTCCCTTTTTAAATTCATCTAACAGAAGTCTTGCTGTTTTTTCTTCATCAATGACACCTCCGTGAAATGATACAACCTCTTTTTTTCCCAATTTCTAACATTATTTCATAAATATTTTCATTTTCTGGTTTTTGTTGCAATAATTTTTCATGAATCCATTCTTTCGAAATTTTAAATCTTTTACATAATTTTTCTTCTTGATTCTCTATTAAATATTTTGTTAAACAATAGCCTACTTCTAATTTATCTAATATTTCTTCCTTAATCGTACCTGTAAAAGAAAGATGCATTGCTATTTCTTCACTTTCAAATTTAGGCCATAAAACACCTGGAGTATCTAGTAACTCTATTTTATTATTAATACGAATCCATTGTTTTTGTTTAGTAACACCTGGTTTATTTTCTACATTTGCTGTTGTCTTTTTTGCAATACGATTTATAAAAGATGATTTTCCTACATTAGGAATACCAAGTACCATTGCTTTTATTTTTCTTCCAATTCGTCCTTTTTCTGCTTGTTTTTGTAGTTCTATATTCATAATTTCTTCTATTTTGCGAATGCATAAATCAATTCCTTTTCCAGAATTAGAATCAACTAATATAGCAGGTATATTCATTTTTTCAAAATATTTTACCCATAATTGATTTTGCTTTTCATCTGCTAAATCACATTTGTTTAGTACAATTATTTTTTTCTTTCCCTTTGTTATTTTAGCTATATCTGGATTTTGGCTAGCTATTGGAATTCTACTATCTAATAGTTCAATGACAATATCTACTATTTTTAAGTCTTCCATTATTTGCCTTCTTGTTTTTGCCATATGCCCAGGATACCAGTTAATATTTGCCTGATTTTGTCGATTATCCATTTGAATCACTTCCTTTTTAATACTATTTAATTAATCCACCATTACATTTTAACTCGTAAATTTTCTTATCATTTTTATAAATTATCTCGATACCATTAAAATAATCTAAATCCCCTTCTACCTCAAAAGTATATTTGTACTCGCCATTATCAAATTCTTTTGGTCCTCTTACAGGAATTACATTATTATCTTCTCCTACAAGCATTAAAGCAGGACGCAAAGCGCTATCCATTGCTTCTTCTCCTAATGTTTCGTCTAAAGTAACACCGTAATAATTCATTGCCCAATATATCTTATTATCTAAATAAACTACTTCTTCTCCAATAAAGTTTGTTCCACCAAAATAAGTATCGTGATAAATCAGATTATCTTTCTTATATTCATAATCTTTAGATCCAGATCTTGAACTACTAACTTTTTCTACTCCTTCATTTGCATAAGTTTGTTTCTTTGCTTCTATTAAGAATTCTTTTATATTATCCATTTTTTACGCTCTCTTTCTTTTTTTCTACCAATTTTTTATGATAAAAATAATTTACATATTTTATATTATTCGCCTCGCAATAACTATTAATTTCATCTACTAAAGTTTCCCAGTAGTTATTATTCTTCTTATCATATATTTCTATATACTGTTGCATATTTTTACATCTATTTAATTTTTATTTCATTTCTTCAAGATTATATTTATCCATTAAATCACACTCCAATTAATTATATATTTAAATATAATAAATCTCAAATGTATAATTTTATGAGGGTTAAATGTCATAATCACATTTTCAATTTCTTACATAAATTTAACGAAAATTAGAGTAGTTTTATCAATTTTTAGTAATTTTAGCCTTTTTTTAATAAAAATGTGTAAGATCATTTTCATGAAAATTCTTACTAATTTAATACTTTCATTATTTTAACACAAAAGCAAGCAATTTTCAACTAATTGCTTGCTATCTGACATTGTCACCTATAGTACTTCCATCATTTATTGGCTTTTGTCTATTTTGCATTTCGATATCTATTTTTT
>CANQZU010000042.1 GCA_947628415.1 uncultured Clostridia bacterium
AAATAAATATTAAGGGAGGAATTTGTCATGGCAACAAATCCAATGCAAAGAAAAGCAAGAAATTCATTTTTATTAGGTATGTTAGTAATGTTATTAATTTCAGGTATAGTAATAGCATTGCTATTCATGCAATTAATGAACAAAATGAAAGAAGAAAAAGAAGAATTAAAGGCAAGTGTAAATGCTTATGTTTTAAAACAAGATGTAAGTTCTGGACAAGTGATTACAACAGACATGCTAACTATTCAAACAGTAAATAAAAATCTTGTTCCAAGCAATGCTACAAGCGACATTAGCGTTATTGAAAATTATGCTTTACAAGATAAAGAAGGAAATGACATTTATACAAAATACGACAATAACAACAATCCAAAACTATACATTAGAAAAGACAATAAGGAATATGAAGTAAAGCAAGAAGAAGAAACAGAATATTATTACATTGAAAGAAATAATAACAAAGAATATTTAGAATTAAATACAGTACCATTAGTAGCAAAAGTTACGATGAAGAAAAATACATTAATTACTACAGAATTATTAAGCAAAAGTGACAATGTTGTACAAAATGATATGAGAAAACAAGAATATAACATGCTTGTTTTACCAATGGATTTAACAACAGGTGATTATATTGATGTTCGATTAATGTTGCCTTCTGGACAAGATTTTATAGTAATTGCAAAAAAAGAAGTTGAGCTACCTAACATAAATGGGGTAGATTCAGAAGATACTATCTGGATTAACTTATCAGAAGATGAAATTTTACATATGAGTTGTGCTATTTATGATGCTTATAGAATACCAGGATCTAAAATTTATGTAACAAAATATACAGAAGCAGGAATGCAAGATGCAGCAACACCTACTTATCCAGTAAATGAAAGTGCATCAGCTTTATTGCAAAGTAATCCAAATATTTTAGAAAAGGCTATGAACGAAATCAAAGCAAGATATAATAGAACAAATGCTTCATCTTTAAGAAATGATTATATAAACAAAGAAATCAATAAACAAGGAGAAGAAGCAGACACTAACATAGAAACAAATATGCAAGAAAGTATCACAAATTCTAAAAATGCAAGACAAGAATATTTAGACTCTTTAGCAGGAATTGTAGAATAAAAAGGAGAGAAAAAACATTATGAAAAAAATAGGATTTATAGGAGCATATGACAAGACAGATTTAATTCTATATGTTGCAAAAATATTAACTGTATTAAATAAAAAAGTATTAGTGGTAGATGCAACAATTAATCAAAAAGCAAGATATGTTGTGCCAGTTATAAATCCTACTACTACTTACATTACAGATTTTGAGGATATAGATATAGCCGTTGGATTTAAAGATATTGAAGATATTAAACAGTACCTAGGAATATCAGATGGACAAGAACTGGAATATGATATTGTTTTAGTCGATACAGATAATATCAATGGCTTTCAAAAATATGAGTTACAAAACTCACAAAAAAACTATTTTGTTACTTCTTTTGACAATTATTCATTGAAAAAAGGATTAGAAGTATTAAGTGGATTACAAGATGTAGTAAGTTTGAGTAAAATTCTATTTTCAAGAGAAATGTTAAAAGAAGAAGATGATTACCTAAATTTTTTATCTTTGGGATATAAAGTAGTATGGAATGAATATCGAATTTATTTCCCAATAGAAAATGGAGACTTAAGTGTTATATACGAAAATCAAAGAGTAGCCAAAATAAAATTTAAAAAATTAAGTGTTCAGTATAAAGATGGATTAGCCTATATAGTAGAAGAAATATTAGGAGATGTAAGCGAATCAAACATAAGAAAAACTATTAAATTCATAGAAAAAGGAGTATAGAAATGTCAATTGTAACGTTTTGGAGCAATGGAAAAGAACAAACAGGAAAAACCTTATCATTAGCAGCTATTTGTACTCATTTAGCCATTGAACATAATTATAGAATTCTAGTAATTGCAACTGGATATCAAGATAATAATTTAGATAATTGTTTCTGGCAACCTAAAAAAGTAAAGAAAAATCTAGGATTATTTGGACCTAATACTACAATGGAAATGGAAGAAGGAATCGAAGGTTTAACTAAAATGATGAAAAGTAACCGATTATCTCCAGAAGTAATTGCTAATTATACAAAAACGATATTTAAAGATAGATTAGAAATTTTACAATCTTTTTCAGGAAATTTAAATCAATACAATGACTTAAGAAAATATTATCCAGAAGTTATCAATTTAGCAAATAGCTATTATGATTTAGTTTTTGTAGATTTAGATAGACAAGTACAAGATGATATTTCAGAAACTATTTTAGGATCTTCTAATTTAATAGTAGCAAATTTAAGCCAAAGATTAACTAGTTTAAATAAATTTATGGAAATGAGAGAAAGCTTACCAATTTTAAAATCTAAAAAGACATTACTATTAATTGGAAGATATGATAAATATTCAAAATACAACATTAAAAATATTTCAAGATATTTAGGAGAAAAAAACAAAGTTTCAACTATTCCATATAATACACTATTCTTCGAAGCATGTGAAGAAGCAAGAGTACCAGACTTATTTTTAAACCTTAGAAAAACAGATGAAGACGATAGAAATGGTTTCTTTTTAGCAGAAGTTAAAAGAACAGCAGAAAGTATTATCTATCGCTTACAAGATTTAGCCATGAAAATGTAAGGAGGAAAACAAAAATGACCATAACGAACATCATATTAATTCTGGCAGTCATAGGAATTGCAGGATATCTAATTTATTATAGCGTTAAGAAAAAGAAAAATGCAGAAGTAGAACAAGAAATAGATATTGATGATAAAACTTATACCATAGAAAAAATGATGGAATTCGTAAAAAGAAGACTAGATGAAATAACCAAAATCAACTTATATGATATTGGGCTTTCAGAAGAAGAATTAAAAAGAAGAAAAAATAAAAAATACGAATTAAAAAAAGCATTAAAAGGTTGTACCTATGGAGATGTCAATGATAAGAAATATGTAAAAGAATTAATTTTTGACTTATTACAAAAAGAATATGGTGTTACAGAAGGAAATATTTCTAAAGCAATTCCTTTTGATGTTCCTTCTCTTTTAACTGCTCAAGATAAATTTGATATATTAATTTACGCTTATAAAAAAGAATTTGCGTATGAAGCTCTAACAGAATTAATCAAAAAATACAATTTAGCTAATTTAAAATACGTAGAAGGTGAAACAAAGCCTTCTTATGTAATAACAAGTAATGAAATTGAAGAAATTTATGAAAAAGAAAATATAACATTATCTTTTAACGATAAATTAAGTGTTGTTGTACAAAGAATTTATCAACATTATAAAGGATATAGCTCAATTGATGAAGTAAGAGATATGAATATTGATGGCGTTTCTGGTGGTGTATCTGGACTTCCAGAAGGATTTTTAAGCCAAGTAGCACAAACAGATGGAGGAGATTATCTAGAGCAAATATCAGAACATAAAGTACCAAGAGCTTGTGATAGTATTTGGATTTTCTTCCAAGGTAAATCAATTCGTTTAGCTTTCTTATCATTTGGAACAGAGGCTGAACTAAAAAGAGTATGTCAAAACATATACAAATATAACAATCCAGGGCAATTATCTGATACAAATGGTTATAAAATCAATGAAATGAAAGACGGCTCTCGAGTTGTTGTAGTAAGACCAAGTTTCTCTGAAACATGGGCATTCTTTGTAAGAAAGTTCGATGTAAAACGTTCTACTTTGGAACAATGGTTTAAAGGAGAACCAGGTTCAGATGAATCAATCGAATTATTAAAATATTTAGTAAAAGGAGCTAGAATTATATCTATTACTGGTGAACAAGGTTGTGGTAAAACAACCATGTTAATGGGTATGATTGAAAACATTTATGAAACAATGAACATTCGTGTTCAAGAAACAGCTTTTGAGCTTCATTTAAGAAAAATTTACCCAACAAGAAATATTTTAACCTTTAGAGAAACAGAAACAATTTCAGGACAAGAAGGATTAGACGTTCAAAAGAAAACAGATGGTTCTGTTAACATTATTGGTGAGGTTGCAACAGACCCTGTAGCTGCTTGGATGATACAAGCTGCCCAAGTTGCTTCTAAATTCACTTTATTTACACACCATGCAAAAACCTTTCCAAACTTGGTAACAGCACTTAGAAACTCAATGCTTAGAATTGGACAATTCTCAAATGAAAAAACAGCAGAAGAACAAGTTGTACAAGTTCTAAATTTTGATATTCATTTAACGAAAGACTTTAGAGGAAAAAGATATGTAGAAAGAATTACAGAATGTATACCAGTTGTAGAAAAAAATGAATATACTTTTGACCATAGAAACCAAAAAACATTAGAAGGAAAATTTGACAAATTCTTTGACAATGCAACACATTATTTTGAAAAAATAACTGATAGAAAATTATATGTTTATAGAAACATTTTAGAGTATGTAGATGGGGAATATATTATAACTAATCCAATCACACAAACAAACTTAAAAGAAATGAGAGCTAATATGAATGAAACGGATGCAGAAGATTTTGATAAATTTATTGAAAAGCATTGGAGTAATCAAATTAAACAAACTGTTTCAGTTAGTAGTCAAGCAGTAGAAGAAATGCCAAAAAGACGTGGTAGAAAACCTAAAACAGCAACAACATAAGGAATAATATAAAAATAAAATTAACAAAGAAACGAGGTGAAATAACAAGTGAATAATAACATACTATTTTATGTAATTGGTGGAGCAACAGCAGCATTTGTAATTGTTTTATTTCTATATTTTATCTTATTGAAAAAAATGCAAAAATCAGAATATAGAAAAATACAAAAATTACAACAAGGAACAAAAGAAAATAGATTCTCAATAGAAGTTTTATTACAAAAATTATACCTTACATACATAAAAATACCATTTATTAAAAGATATGTTTTAAAAATCAGAAGAAGACTTGAAATTGTTAATATTGATGATGAATATAACACAAGAAAAGGAACAGCAAAAATTTTAACAAAAGCACTTGTTATTTTAATTCCAGTTATTTTGATAACAATTATTATTACTTCTTCTAATTACTTATTAATGTTTATCCTACTTATTTTCGAAGTATTTATGATTGATACATTAATTGATGGTTCTGTTGACAAAATTGATAATAAAATTTTGAAAGAACAAATTGATTTCTTTTCTGAAATTAGGCATGCTTATCATGAATACAACATGGTAGAAGAGGCAATATATCAGGTATCACAAGATGATGAAATGAGTGTGTCTAGACAAGGAGAAAAAATTTATGACATTTTAATTTCAGATGACCCAGAAACAGAACTAGAAAAATATTATGATATTGCGCCAAATAGTTTCTTAAAAGAATTTGCAGGAGTTTCTTATTTAACCAAAGAATTTGGTGATAGAAAAGTAGATGGAGCTTCTCTATATTTAAAGAATGTAAATAATATTACCCAAGAAATGCAATTGGAAATTTTAAAAAGAGATAAATTAAACTATGTATTCCAGAGTTTATCTGTCATCTCTATTGCACCAGTTTTATTATTAGAGCCATTAAAAAATTGGGCAGTTAGTAACTTTAATTTTGTGGCTAATTGGTATGAAGGAAAACCAGGTATGATTGTGCAAATTTTAATTTTGCTATTAACTTTTATATCTTATGTATTAGTTAGAAGGTTAAAAGATAACGGTTCTACTGGTATCGATACTAAAAACACAGAAAATCCATGGCAAGCAAAATTATATAAAAAGAAATTAATTAAAAAAATAGTAGATTTATTCATACCAAAAGTAGGAACTAAAGAATATAGAAAAGTACAACAACAATTAAAAGATTCGGCTTCTCATTTGAAGATGGAATGGCTGTACATGAACCGAATTACACTAGCAATAGTGACTTGTATTGCTTCTATTATTATCTTTTCTCAATTACATGTTATTGCTATTAATTATATTTATACAGAACCTACAACAGATTATGACCTCATCGGAGAGCTATCAGAAAAAGACGAGAAAAAAGCAATGGAAATAACAGAAGAAGACAATAAAATCTTAGACTTATATCGAGGAAAACCAAAAACAACATTAGCTCAAATAAGATCTTCTGTCGAAAGATTAAACTATTATAAAGAAGCAACAGAAGAAGAAATTGATCAAGCAGCAGAAAGAATTGAAGGAAAATTAAAAATTATAAATAGTGAATACATGCAGTGGTTTGAATTACTATTAGCTTTTGTATTTTCAATTGTTGCTTATATGTCACCAATTTGGATATTAATGTTCCAAGTTAAAATGCGACAATTAGAAATGGAAGATGAAGTAATGCAATTCCAAACAATTATATTAATGCTAATGAGAATTGAAAGAGTAAATGTTGAAATTATTCTAGAATGGTTAGAAAGATATTCAAATATCTTTAGGCCACCAATTACAAAATGTGTAAATAACTATGAAGCTGGTGCATGGGAAGCATTAGAAGTAATGAAAGACGAAGTAAGCTACAAGCAATTTATTCGTATTATTGAAAGCTTACAAGCAGCAGTTGAAAAAATTCCAATTGCTGATGCTTTTGATGAATTAGATTCAGAAAGAGATTATTACAAAGAAAAAAGAAAAGAATCAAATGAAAGATTAATAAAAAGAAAAGGAATGATAGGAAAAGTAATTGGATTTGCACCAATGGTATGCTTATTCGTTGGATACTTAATTATTCCATTAGTATTCATTGGATTTACGAGTATGTCTAGTTCATTTAGTAGTATGTCTTCTGGAAGAATTTAAGGGAGGGATAACTTATGGAAAATGCATCAAAAGCCTTATTAATGGCAGCAGAAGTACTTATTTCAATTGTTGTCATCAGTGCCTTATTGCTAATGTTTAATAGCTTAACCAGTTATCAAAAAGTAGCAGAAGAGAACGAAGAAGAAGCAACTGTTATCGCCTTTAACAATGTTTATGAATCTTATAATCGTGATGATGTAAGGGGAAATGATTTATATTCTCTTATTAATCGAGTAGTAGATTATAATAGAAGAAAATCAAGTGAAGGTACAGGCAATAATGATGAAGGACAATATTTAGCTTATGAGCCAATTACATTAATAGTTAATTTTAACACAATAAATGAAATAAAAGAAAAACTTACCTATGATGGAACATTAAGAGTATTGGAAAATAAAACGAAATATACAATAAGTTCTACTCAAAATGATTTTAAAAAATTGTTTAATAATAATGGTATTACAGTTATAGAAACATCTTATCCAGCAGGTGCATTAATTAATTTAACAACTGCTATTACAGGTATATTTATTGAACCGAGTGAATTCAATAAATTAAATGAAAATGAGCAAAGGCAAATTATTTATAAATTTAATAGTGCCTATGGTAGTCAAGTCCTTGATGTAAACAATATTCTAGCTAGTTGGGAAAAAATAAATAGCCAGCATAGAGAAAATATCTACAAATATTATGAATATCTTCAATTTACAAGAGCCCATTTTAAGTGTATATCAGTAGGTAGAAATACAGGAACAGGAAGAATTGTAAAAATGGAATTTGAATTTACAGGTACGATTAATTAATATAGGAGAATTTTAATATGGAAAATGCATCAAAAGCTTTATTAATGGCAGCAAGTGTTTTAGTTGGTGTAGTGATTTTGTCTTTAGCAGTATATTTATATATTTCATTTAGCGGTTCTGCCAATGAAATTGGAAAACAGATGGAAGAAGGACAACTACAACAATTTAATAACCAATTTACTTCTTATGTTGATAAAAAAGATACATTAACAATATATGATGTTGTTACAGTAGCTAACTTAGCAAGAGATAATAATAATTACTATCAATTAACAAGCCCAACTGATAATAATTTTTATATCCAAGTAAACTGTGAAGGAATACGGAGATAAGTTAGAAAATAACTCATCATTAGAAAGTTATCTTACTTCAGAAAAAAATTCTGTATCAAAAGAATTAAATAGATATTCTTGCACAGTTTCTTATAATCAACATACAGGAAGAGTTAATCTAGTAAAGTTTACTAAAAAACATTAAAATTGCTTGAAAACAAAAAAGAAAAATGTTATAATTAGAGGAGAAACATGAAGAAATTAGTTGTTTTTTTGGGGATTATTATCATAATTGTTGGTGCCATGTTTTACTTGTATATACAATACCAAGATAACTATCAAACAATTCAAAGAGAAAATAGGCAATTTGAAAGTTATTATGACCAAGAAACATATGGAACAAATTTAGCAACATTAATTAATAAAGCAGTAGATAATAATATAAAAAATAATATAGAAAAAGATAAAGAAGGAAAATATATTGCTAATGATACAAATTCTATTAATATAGATATAAAAATGACAGATAATGATAAAACCTATAATATGGAAAAAATTTATAATGGTGGAATTTCTACTTTTACTTCTTATTATAGTCAAATAAAATTTAAATGTACTAAAATAGAGTATCATCAAGAAACAGGAAAAGTAAAATATCTTTTATTTGAACAAATGATACAATAAAGTTGTTATTAATATTTATTTAATTTTATAGTGATAAAAAATATAAAAAAGAAAAACGAAGGAGGAAATGAATTATGGAGAATGCATCAAAAGCACTATTAATTGCAGGTGCTATCTTAATTGCCATTGTGTTAATTACATTTGGTGTTATTATACTAGGACAAGGATCTGAAATTATTAACAATGCATCAATGAGTGAAACAGAAGTATCAACTTTCAATGCGAAATTTACAGCTTTTAATGGGAAAAAAGTAAGAGGAAGTAAAGTAAATAGTTTATTAAATACAGTAGTTCAAAACAACTTATCCCAAGATGATCCTGGTAAAAAAGTTACAGTAACAGGTGACATATCTATAGGTACAACTGATACATCAATCAAAGATACTAGTAGAGCAGATACAGGAAAAACATATTCAGTAACTTGTAATTTTGATTCTAATACTGGTTTAGTTACAACTATTAACGTAAAAAAAGTATCATAAATAATAAAGTAAATAAAACGAAGGAGGAAATGAATTATGGAGAATGCATCAAAAGCACTATTAATAGCAGGTGCTATCTTAATTGCTATTGTGTTAATTACATTTGGTGTTATTATACTAGGACAAGGATCCGAAATTATTAACAATGCATCAATGAGTGAAACAGAAGTATCAACTTTCAATGCAAAATTTACAGCTTTTGAAGGCGATAAAGTAAGAGGAAGTAAAGTAAATAGTTTATTAAATACAGTAGTTCAAAACAACTTATCCCAAGATGATGATGGTAAAAAAGTGGAAGTTGGATCTGGACTAAACACCAGTAATTGGCTAGCAAAAGGTGCTACTAGCATTGGAGCAAAAGCAGATACAGGAAAAGTTTACAATGTAAAATGTAATTATAGTAGTAATGGTTTAATAAATCATATTACAGTTACACCAGAACCACCAACAACATAAAACGATTGATATTGTTTAAGTTAGAAAATTAAAATAAAAAGAAAGGATGATAGCAAATGGAGAATGCAGCAGAGGCATTGAAATTAAGTGCATGGGTCTTAATATTTGTTGTTGCATTGTCTATTTGTATTAATGCCTTTAGTGAAGCAAGAGCAACTATGGATACTATTTTAGAGTATAACGATAGAGAATATAATGACACTTACGTAGAAGAAGCAGAAACAACACAAAGAATAGTAGGATATGAGTCAATTATTCCTACTATATATAGAGCTTATAAAGAAAACTATAAAGTAATTTTTCCAGATACTGACAAGTATGTTTTATATAAACGAACAGTAAATGGAAGTATACAAAACATTAATTTTATTGATTTGGAAAAAGAAAATATAGGAAATCAAACACAAGCAGAAGACTTTATAAAAGGAGTATTATTTAGAAAAAATACTATTCAGTTTCCTAATATTAAATTTGAAGGGCAATCCCTATATGAAACAATAAAAAACAACACATATTTAGAAAAATTGGGAGAATATTACCAAGATGAAGTAGGAGATACAGAAGAAAACTCAGTTCCAGATGCTAATAAAACGAAAAAAAGAGTCATTACCTATGAAGAAATATAAGATAAGATGAAAATATATTAGATAGGAGGAATAAAAAATGAGTGAAAGAGGAAGTGTTTTTTCTGGATTAACGATAGCGGTGTTAATTGGGCTAGTTGTTGTTACAATTACTGTTATTCCATTGTTTACTACAGCAGATAAAGTGGATAATAAAACAAAAGTTGCAGCACAAACAGCAGTAACAGATTTTGTTAATGAAGCATGTAGTAAGGGTGATGCGAATGAACAAGACTTTAATAAAATGATTCAAACAATAACAAGCGGATTAAATACTTATTCTGTAGATATTGAAGTATCTGTATTAGGAGAAAATCCTGGAAAGAAAACACAATTAGCAACCACTAAAAGAATTGGAGAAAATGTATATACAATTTATTATACTTCTCAAGTAGAAGATGTATGGAAAAATAATGGTGGAAAATTTCTTATAAATGAAGGAGATAAAGTTCATGTAGTAGCATCAACTTCTAGTAGTGCTTTAGATCAAAATGCTAATACAGATAAAATAATAGCAGAAGCAACAGCAACTTGCACAGTAAATGGAAAAAATTAATGAATGTAAAAATAACATAGCTTGTAATAAAATTACAAGCTATTTCAATATCAAATACAAAGGAAAGAGAGAATATGAGTTTAGATAAGCTAGCAATCATTTTCTTTATAATCATATTACCAATTGCATTAGTATTAAATGTTTATACAAATGGCCAACTTGAAACATTAAATTTGCAAATGTCTTATGATGAAAAATTAAAAAGTGCTACATATGATGCTGTAAAAGCATTTCAATTAAATACACTAAATAATAGTGCCTCTGATTTAGCAAATTCAAAAATACAAGATATTGAGGCTTCTGTAAATGCATTTTTTAATTCCATGTCAACAAATTTTAATGTATCAGGTTACAATACGGACTCATTACAAGAATATGTACCAGCATTAGTATATACAATGTATGATGGTTATTATATTTATTCTTCTTATACCAATAGACTAACAAGTGAAGAAGAAGGAATAACCTATAAAAACGATCAAAAATTATATGGATTAAAACCATATATATATTATAGTTGTAGATATAAATATTCAGGAAACGATTTTGTGATAACCTACTCTTTGGATAACTATATTACTATACAAGGAGTCATAAAAGGAAATTGGGTATATGATTCTGGATATATAATAGATAAAAGTAAATTGCAAGTAGTAGGTGATAATATAACCTATAGAGGATGTCAAATACCAAAAAATGAACAATTATTAACTGAAAATATAATTAGACAAGATGGAACAAATGGCGAATATAAATACCATAAAATCAATGGCGTAAAATATTATTTAGATGGAGATGGCAGATGGTTTTCTATATTAAATGGAGAAGAAATATATACAAGTTATCAATTTGATAAAAACATAGATACGTCAGCTTACGATTACTATAAGGATGCTTATGATTTTACAAGCAAAGTAACGCGGTAATGGGATAAATGACTATGGTTTAGGAGAATTAAACTCTTCAGATGCTGTTGATGAAGAATTAAAAACTAATCAAGAAATTTTT
>CANQZU010000043.1 GCA_947628415.1 uncultured Clostridia bacterium
TAGTTTCATTTCTTTGTTTTATATTTTTAATAATTTTAATATATTATTTTTCTGATACATCCAAACAATATTTTTTATATAAATGTTTGATATTTTTTTTAGTTAAAGTTCTATTAATTCCATTTTCTGAAACTTCCGTCAAGACAGCTGTAATAAAATCTTTTATTTTAGGATTCATCTCTAATTTATCTTTTTCTTTTTCCTCCCAATAAGACAATTCAAATTCTTTTGTCCATTTTTTTCCTTGATAAATAATTCCTGCTGCTAATTTATCGCAAATCATTTCTGCTGCATAATGATATGGTATAACTGGTGTCTTTTCTGGTGATTCATAATCTATCCAATATTGTGTATGATGTTTATTTCTCCCTTTATGATGAAGCCAAGCTTCTGAATAACCTTTATCTTTTTTTGCTTCCGTAATAGGTGAATGATCTCCTTGATAATATTTAACACTTTCCAAAAATTCTGTAGGCGAATACTTTGATAAATCATGCATTAAACCTCTCCATGGTTCCCCTATTTTACAGCATAATTTAAAAACGACCCATTTGTGATGTGTAATCAATTTAAAATGATTTATAATATTTTTAAATTTCATCTTTATTCCTCCAAAATTAGTCTACTACAACTTTTTTAAAAAATCAATAAATTTTATTTTGTTTTTTGCATACAATATAAAAGTTAAAATATGATATTAAGGAGGTATTTATGTGTGGATTTGTGGGGTTTACTAATTTAAAAGAAAATATTACACAAAATAGAAATATTTTAGAAAATATGAATCAAACTCTTTCTAAAAGAGGCCCTGACGAAGATGGCTATTACATACAAGATAATATTGCCATGGGACACAAAAGATTAATCGTTATTGATGCAGAAGGTGGAAAGCAGCCTATGCTTGAGAAATATTCATATGGGGATTTTGTTATTTGCTATAATGGTCAAATCTATAATACTGAAGAACTTCGTAAAATTTTAAAAGAAAATGGTTTCTCTTTTAAAGGTTATTCTGATACTGAAGTTTTATTAAAAAGTTATATCTACTATGGAAATGAAGTAGTTAAACATTTAAATGGTATTTTTGCTTTTGTTATTTGGAATAGCAAAAAACAAGAATTATACTTAGCTCGTGATCACTTTGGTATAAAACCTCTATTCTATACAATAAAAAATGATACCTTAATTTTTGCTTCTGAAATAAAAGCAATTTTTGAATATCCAGAAATTGAGAAAAAAATTGATGCACAAGGAATTGGAGAAATGTTTGGCATTGGTCCAAGCCATACGCCAGGAACTACTATATTTAAAAATATCTTCGAAATTAAGCCAGCTCATTTTGCTATTTTTAATAATACTGGTATGCATTTAAAAAGATATTGGAAATTAACTTCAATGCCACATACAGATAATTTTGAACAAACATGTGAAAATTTAAAATTTTTGCTAAATGATGCAATTACTAGACAATTAGTTTCAGATGTACCTCTATGCACCTTCTTATCCGGTGGTTTAGATTCGAGTATCATTACCAAATTTGCTGCTGATTATTGTAAAAAAGAAGGATTACCACCTTTAGATACTTATTCTATTGATTACGTGGATAATGATAAAAATTTTGTTAAAAGTGATTTTCAGCCAAATTCTGATAATTATTATATTGATTTGATGGTACAAGATTTACACACTCATCACCATAAAATAGTGATTGACACTCCGGAACTTGCTTCTTATTTAGAAGATGCAATGATAGCTAGAGATATGCCTGGTATGGCAGATATTGATTCTTCTTTACTACTTTTTTGTCAAAATGTAAAAAAAGAAATGACAGTCTCTTTAACAGGAGAATGTGCTGATGAAATTTTTGGCGGATATCCTTGGTTTTTCCGAGAAGATGCGTTAACAAGTCATACTTTTCCTTGGTCAATTGCAATTAAGGAAAGACAAGAAATACTACATCCTCAAATTAGTCAAAAAGTTAATTTAAAAGATTATATTGATTTTCGTTATCATGAAAGTCTAGATGAAGTAGAAATTTTAGATACTGATTCAGATGAAACTGCAGAAAAAAGAAAGATATCTCATTTAACCTTAAATTGGTTTATGCAAACCCTATTAGATCGTTCTGATCGAATGGCTATGTATAATGGTTTTGAACTACGTGTTCCTTTTTGCGATTATCGATTAGCACAATACGTATGGAATATTCCTTGGGAATGGAAAGCGTTAAATGGACGAGAAAAAGGATTACTTCGCTATATTTCAAGGGATTTTCTTCCAGAAGAAATTGTGGATCGAAAAAAATCTCCTTATCCTAAAACTCATAATCCAAGTTATTTAGCTAAAGTAAAATTAATGTTAACTGATATTATGAAAAATACTAATTCTCCTATTAATAATTTGTTAAATCGCCAATTTATTTTAGATATTTTAAAAACAGATGGGAAATCTTTTAGTCGTCCTTGGTTTGGTCAATTAATGACTCGGTCCACAACTAATGGCATACCTTTGCCAAGTAAATATGTGGCTTGAAAGATATCAGCCTAAAATTGATATATAAAATATTTTCTTGTATTAATTGAAAACAAAATTTGTAGGTTGCTAGCTAGCAACCTACATTATTTATAGTGATAATTATTCTTCAATCTAACAAAACCATTTCATTTGCATTTAAACTTTTAGGAATATCAATAACTCGTTGATTAGAAGATCCTTTCCATTTTAATTTTGGATTTTTTAATTCATCTACATATTGACCATCAACTAAAACATCAATATATTTCATAATTTCTTTTTCTTTTAAATTTTCAAATAGAAAACCAGTCCATATCCATAAAGTTTTATTAGGGAATTTTTCTTTAAATTTTTTAGCAAGTTTAGTGCTTCCTTCTATATTTTTTGGGTGTAATGGTTCGCCACCCAAAATTGATAATCCTTCTATATTTTCATTTTCACATAATTCTAATACGTGAGAAATTGTCTGTTCGTCAAATTCTTTTCCCCCATCAAAATCATGTGTTTCTGGATTAAAGCATTCTTTGCAATTAAATGTACAACCTTGCATAAAAATTGATACCCTTACACCTGGTCCATTTGAAATATCCATTTTTCTAATTTTATGATATCTCATTTACTCATCATCCTTATTATCAATGTGAAGTACTCTTTCTTTAATTTCTTGTGTCCTTCCTCTATTCCAGAAATTACTTCCTATATAACCACATGTTCTTCTTGCAACGTTTAAAGTATCATGATCTCGATTGCCACAATTTGGACAATACCATTCTAAATTATCATCAATTAATATTTCACCGTCATAACCACATTTCTGACAATAATCTGATTTAGTATTTAATTCAGCATACATGATATTATCATAAATAAATCGAATTACTTGAAGAACAGCGTCAATATTATTTTGTAAATTAGGTGTTTCAATATATGAAATAGCACCTCCTGGACTTAATTCTTGGAATTCACTTTCAAGTTTTAATTTAGAAAAAGCATCAATTTCTTCAAATACTGGAACATGGTAAGAATTAGTAATATAGTCTCTATCAGTAATTCCTTCAATTACTCCGAATCTTTCTTTTAAACATTTAGCAAATTTATAGGTTGTTGATTCGATTGGCGTTCCATAAACACTGTAATCCATATTTTCATTTTGTTTCCATTCTTTACATTTATCATTTAGTTTTTGCATTACTTTTAGTCCAAATTCTTTACCAATACCATTATCAGTATGACTATGTCCTGTCATATACTTCACACATTCATAAAGACCTGCATATCCAAGAGAAATTGTTGAATATCCTCCATGCAATAATTCATGAATACTTTCTCCCTTTTCTAACCTTGCTAATGCTCCATGTTGCCATAGAATTGGAGCTACATCACTAGTTGCTTTGCTTAATCTTTCATGTCTTGCTTTTAAAGCTCTATGACATAATTCTAATCTTTCTTCATAAATTTTCCAGAATAAATCCATATCTTTACTAGAAGATAAAGCAACATCTACTAAATTGATTGTTACTACTCCTTGGTTGAACCTACCATAATATTTTGGCTTATTTGTCTTTGGATCAACATATGGTGTTAAGAATGAACGACATCCCATACATGGATAGCAGTTACCATTTCCATTTTTATCAATTTTTAATTCTAACATTTTCTTTTCTGAAATATAATCTGGTACTAATCTTTTAGCTGTACATTTAGCAGCAAGTTCTGTTAAATACCAATATTTACCATCTTCTTTAATATTATCTTCTTCTAAAACATAAAGTAATTTTGGAAATGCTGGTGTAATCCATACTCCTTTTTCATTTTTAAATCCTTGTATTCTTTGATTTAAGAATTCCTCTATAATCATAGCTAATTCTTCTTTGTATTCTTCTGTTTCTCCTAAATACATACAAACAGATAAAAAAGGTGCTTGTCCATTGGTATTTGTCATAGAATTTACTTGATAATTGAAAGTTTGTACACCATCTTCAATTTCTTTTTTGGTATCTTGCATAGCATATTTTTTACAAGTTTTTTCATCTATTCCTCTTTCTTCATATTTCTTCACGTATTTGTCATAACTTGCTCGAACGAAAGGAGCTAAATGGCTTAATGTAATAGTTGCTCCACCATAACTAGAAGAAGTAACTGCTAAAATGATTTGAGTAGCAATTGTTGCTGCAGTAATAAATCGATGTGGTTTTTCAATCATAACACCATTGATAATGGTTCCATTTTGTAACATATCCTCTAAATTAATTAATTCACAATTATGTAGAGCATTCTGTGCAAAATAATCTGCGTCATGAAAATGAATAATTCCTGCATCATGTGCCTTTACAATATCGTCTGCTAATAAAAATCTTCTTGTAATATCTGTACTTGTAATTCCTGCTAAATAATCTCTTTGCGTTGTTACAACTTTTGCATTTTTATTGGAGTTTTCATTGTTCCAATATTCACTTTCTCCATCAATTAATTCTTTTATAGATTGATCAGTAGTATTAGCTTTTCTTACTAATTCTCTAGTATAACGGTAAGTTATATATTTTTTAGCCAATTGATATTTTCCAAAAGCCATTAATTTTTCTTCTATAATATCTTGAATATCCTCTACTAAAATTCTTTGCTTATTTAATTCCTCAATATATTTTATAATCTCTTCTATTTGGTCTTTTGAAACCTTCTCTTTTTTTACTACTTCATTATTTGCTTTTTGAATTGCAACTCTTATTTTCTCTGGATTATAATCTACTATTGTTCCATCCCTTTTTATGATTTTCATGTAATATCGCTTCCTTTCTTTTTCTTGAAAAGATTATATCACAAAATTAAAACAATTTTGTTGCAATTGCAACAATTTATGAGTAGAATTTATGAAATCCTACTCATTTCAAGGAAAATTGTTTTTATTTCATTTTTATTACATTTTTGTTACAAAATTAAATGTTTTTATTAATTTAAAAAATAAATTGCTAAATTTAAATAAGAGGCAAATACAATCCATATTAAATAAGGAATTTGAAGCAATCCTGCTACTTTATTTTTTTCAGAAAATCTTTGTATCATAATTAGAACACTTATAATTAATAGTAAAATCCATAAAAAGGAAAATAACCTCCATTTAAAAACGAAAAAGAAAATAGACCATAAGCTATTGATAAATAATTGCAAATAATATATTTTATTGATTTTTTGATCTGTTAATTTTTTACTTTTTAGAATTCCATAAGAAATGCCCATTAGCACATACAAAATCGTCCAAATAATAGGAAATAAAATGCTTGGCGGTGCTATAAATGGTTTTTGAAAAGTTTGATACTCCATAAATGGTGCTATTACTATGCCTATAATTGCACCTATAACAACTGGAAATAAAATTGATTTAAAATAAATTACTACTTTATTCATATTATTTTCCTCCTATTTAAATGTATTAATAAATTAAAAAAATATGTAAAATCTTTTTCATATTTTTTTAATTTTTGTACATACTAAATTTATCCAAAGAAACAAGGGAAAATATTTTTTAAGAATGGAGTGTGTTTTTTTATGGAAAGCCAGAATCAAAATTTAAATATTTTAGACGAGGTAAACAAAGGAGCTACTATGGGAATGGACGCTATCTCTTATGTATCAGAAAAAGTTTCTAATGATAACGAATTTAAAAACGTTTTAGACACAGAATATAATAAATATAAAGAAATTTCACAAAGAGTAAATGATTTATATGATCAATATAGTGATAAAAAGCCTCACGAAACAAATGCTATGAATAAGATGATGACTTGGTATGGAATTCAAATGAAAACAATGACAGATGATACAACTTCTAAGTTATCTGAATTATTAATGCAAGGTACCAATATGGGTATTATTGAAGGTAGACGTTTATTAAACCAGAACCAAGATGCTGCAAGTGATGTAAAAAATATATTGAATGATTTTGTTGTAATGCAAGAAGATAGTGTAGAAACATTAAAAAAATATTTATAATTTTTATTTTAAAACCACCTTTGACTAACTGTCATTGGTGGTTTTACTAACAACTTTAAGATTTTCTTTATATTCTTTTATTATTTCACAAATTAAATTTGCTGCTTTCTCAACTCCTAAAACATCACTATTAATACAAATATCATAATTAGCATAATCATTCCATTTTTTATCTGTATAGTAGTTATAATGATTTTCTCTCAATTTATTTATTCTTCTAATTTCTTTTTCTGCTTTTGTTCTATTTAATCCATAAATTTCAGTAGCTCTTTTAATTTTATTATTCATATCACTGTAAATAAATACTTTAAAAACATCTTTCCTATCTTGTAAAACAAAATCAGCACATCTACCAACAATAACACAAGATTCTTTATTTGCTACTTTTTTAATAAATTCCGCTTCTTGTATAAATAATTCGTCTGCATTATTCAATCCATTATAATATCCACTATTTAAACTTGCCAGATTTTCTCTTTTTTGTTCATGATATTCAATATAATATTCTGATAATCCTGTTTCTTTTGCTACTCCTCGAATCAATTCTTTATCATAAAATTTGATTCCTAATTTTTGTGCAACTAATTTCCCTATATATCTTCCCCCAGAGCCATATTCTCTTGCTATAGTAATAATTAAATGTTCGCTACTTAATAATTGATTATTAATATTTTTACTTTCTGTAAAAGTTTTACCATCGATATTTCTCTTCTTTAAAGACTTTATTTCTAATATTAATAAGAAAACAGCAATAATAAATGCTAAAGCATCTGCTACTGGTCCTCCATATAAAACTCCCATAATACCAAAATTACTACTTAATATTATCATAGCTGGAATTAAAAATATAATTTGTCTTGATAGTGATAGAATAGTACTTCGAATGCTTTTTCCAATCGCTTGAAAGAAAATACCAGATGGTATTTGAATTCCGTTGCAGATACATAGTAAAAGATAAGTTCTAAAAGCTAGGCAAGCAAATTCCATATAATTTTCATCTCCACTACCAAAAATTGAAATTAATTTATCTGGTATTATTTGGAATAGAATGAAAGCAATAGTACTAATAATAACACTAATTCCTAGTACTCTTTTTAGAGTTTCTCTTACACGATCGAATTTTTCAGCTCCATAATTGTATCCAAAAATTGGTTGAGATCCTACTGCAATACCAATAATAACACTATTTAAAATTTGATTAATTTTCATAACAATTCCTAATACTGTAATTGGAATATCTGAACCAAATTTAGATTCTCCTCCATATTTAGCCAATAAATTGTTTTCAACTGCAACGACAAATACAAAACTCATTTGAGTAATAAAACTACTAATTCCTAAAATAGATATTTTTCTCCCTATTTTCCATTTTGGTATAAAAATATCTTTGCTAATTACAATTGATTTAAATTTTTTCATGTAAGCAATATTTAAAATAAAAGTAACAAATTGGCTAAATACTGTTGCAATAGCTGCTCCTTCTACTCCCATGTGAAAAATAAAAATTAATATAGGATCTAAAATAGTATTTAAAACTGCGCCTAATACCATACTAATCATAGAATATCTAGGGCTTCCATCTGCTCTAATAATAGAATTTAAAGTAGTTCCAATCATCATAAAAGGTAACCCTATAGCTATGATTTTTCCATATCTTAATGCATAATCTCTTAAATTATCGGTACAACCAAATAAATTTAAAAGTTGTGGTAAAAAACTTAATGTAATAATACAAAACACAATGGCAACTAGAATAGATAAAATAATTCCCTGTCCTACTCCTTTAGCTGCTTCTTGTTTTTTCTTTTCTCCTAATCTTAAACTTAAATAGCTAGAAGATCCATCTCCAAACATTAAAGCAAATGCCATGCAAATCATGGTCAAAGGAAATACAACATTTGTTGCTCCATTTCCTAAATATCCTACTCCATGTCCTATAAAAATTTGATCAACTATATTATATAAAGAATTTACTAGTAATGATATAACACAAGGGATAGAAAATTTTCTAATTAATTTACCTATTTTTTGTGTTCCCAATATATTTTCTTCTTTTTCCAATCTTCTTCCTCCTTTTTTATTTTAGTATACTTTTACATATTTTAAGGGGTCCCTTAATGGACCCCTAGCAGAAATTATTTATTCTGCTCGCATGTTTGATTTCCTACCGTGCAGGAAGTTTTGCATGCTGACTGACAAGATGTTTGGCATTCGCCACAGCCACCATTTTTCATAGTAGCCTGAAGGGATTTAGTTGTTAATGTCTTTACATGCTTCATCTTGTACTCCTTTCTTTTTCAACTAAACCAATGCAGTTACATCTTTCATTATATAACATTTATTTTTAAAAATCAATTATTTTTTCCCATGTCATATCTTCTTTTCCAAAATGCCCATAATTACTTGTTTTTCGGTAAATTGGTTTTCTTAAATCTAAATAATTGATAATTCCTCTTGGTGTTAAATCAAATTTTTTATTAATTTTATAAACAATTTCTTCTTCTGGAATTGTTGCGGTTCCAAAAGTATTAATATAGATAGAAACTGGTTTGGCTACACCAATTGCATAAGAAAATTGAATTTCACATTTTTTTGCATATCCATTTGCTACAATGTTTTTAGCAATAAATCGTGCCATATACGCAGCTGAACGATCTACTTTTGTTGGATCTTTTCCAGAAAATGCTCCTCCACCATGTCTACTATAGCCTCCATAAGTATCTACAATAATTTTTCTTCCTGTTAATCCACTATCTCCCAAAGGTCCACCAATTACAAATCTTCCAGTCGGATTAATATAATATTTCGTTTTTTCATCTAATAATTCATTTGGCACAATGTTTTTAATTACTTTATCTTGAATATCTTTTTTTAAAGTTTCTAATGAAGTTTCTTCTTCGTGTTGTGCAGAAACTACAATGGTATCTACACGAATTGGCTTTTCTTCTTCATATTCTACTGTAACTTGTACTTTTCCATCTGGTCTTAAGTATTCAATGATTCCTTCTTTTCTCACTTGTGCTAATCTTTTGGCTAATTTATGTGCCAAAGATATTGGTAATGGCATAAGTTCTTTTGTTTCATCACAAGCAAATCCAAACATAAGTCCTTGATCTCCTGCGCCTTCAGAATCTGTTTTTTCTCCTTTTTTATCCTCTAATGATTCATCTACTCCTAAAGCAATATCAGGAGATTGTTTTGATATATTAACTGTAACTTTACAGGTTCGATAGTCCATGTCTAGTTTACTATTGTTATATCCTATTTCACAAATAGCTTGTCTTACTACTTTTTCAATATCTACTTGAGCTTTAGATGTAACTTCTCCAGTAATATAAATTTCTCCCTTTCCTGCTACTGTCTCACATGCAACTCTTGAATATTGATCTTGACTTAAATAACTATCTAATACACTATCTGATATAAAATCACATAATTTATCTGGATGTCCTTCTGTTACACTTTCCGATGTAAATAATTTTCTCATTTTCTTTTTCTTCCCTTCTGTATTTTTATTTATATATACTAACAAAAAAACTTTGTGCTTAAAATTATAAATTTTTCTTCACCTTTTTGAACTAATAATTTTTCCTCCGCCGAACAACAATATCATCTAAATAAAAAACAGCAGATTGTCCTGGTGTAATAGCTCGTTGTGGTTCATCAAATAGAACATGAATTTTGTTTCCTTCTTGTCTAATTTTTGCTTTTGCCATTTTAGATGAATATCTTGTTTTTACTTCTACTTCCATTGGCTTATCAATTTTATCTACTAATAACAAATTAATATCAGTTACTGTAATTTCCTTGCGGTATAAGTCTTTTTCTTCTCCTACAATTACTTCATTTTTATCTTTGTGAAAACCTATTACAAATAGTGGAACACGATAAGAAATACCCAAACCTTTTCTTTGCCCAATTGTATAATAATATAACCCTTTATGTTTTCCTAAAATCTCTCCTTTTTGATTTACAATGTTTCCCTCTTTTGGTTGAATTCTTGAATGAGTTTCTAGAAATTTTTTATAATTTCCATCTGGTACAAAACAGATATCTTCACTATCTGGTTTATTAGCAACTTTTAAGTTATTTTCTTTTGCAATTTTTCGAATTTCATCTTTGCTTTCGAAATTAGCTAATGGAAATATTACATGAGATAATAATTCTTTGGGTATGTTCCATAAAACATAACTTTGATCTTTTTTTCCTGCTCTTGATTTTTTTAATACCCATCTTTCATACTCTGTACTGTATTCTGTTTTAGCATAATGACCAGTTGCAATGTAATTACATTCTAATTCTTTTGCTTTTTCCAACATGTAACTAAATTTTATATATTTATTACATTCAATACATGGATTAGGTGTTTTACAATTTGCATAACAATCTATAAAATCTTCTATTACATATCGTTTAAATTCCTCTTTACAATTATATGTAAAATGTGGTATGCCAATTGAATTGCATACATTTTTTGCATCTATATAAGTATTTGTATTACAACAACTACTTCCTGCGAACAACTCTAATGTAGTTCCTATTACTTCATATCCTTGTTGCTTTAATATTAAAGCTGACACACTGCTATCAACGCCTCCACTCATTCCTATTAGTACTCTTTTTTCTATCATTATTTTACCTTTCCTTACAATGTTTGCAATTAATTTTTGTCACCCAAAAGCGGTGCAATCCTTATAAAATTCTAATTTCTGTCTAACATTTTTTCTATTGTATGCCATGCAAGTAATGCGCATTTTACTCTTGCTGGCATGTTTGATACATTTTTAAATGCAATTGCATCTTCTAACTTTTCAAGTTCTTTATCATCCGTTATTTCTCTTTTTATCATTCCTATAAATGTTTTTATAATTTCTTTTGCCTCATTTAGTGTTTTACCTTTTAAAGTATCTATCATTATAGATGTAGAACTTTGAGAAATTGCACACCCATGTCCAGTAAATGCCATATCTTTTATAACATTTCCATCTAATTTCATTTGTAGTTTTATTTCATCACCACAATTAGGGTTATGTCCCATTTCTGAATAATCTGAATCTTTTAATTCCTTTTTGTTGTAAGAATTCATGCTATGCTCCATTAT
>CANQZU010000044.1 GCA_947628415.1 uncultured Clostridia bacterium
CTATCTACATCCTCTTTTGTGTTATAAAAATAAAAACTTGCTCTACATGTTGAATCTATTCCTAAATATCTCATAAGGGGTTGTGCGCAGTGATTTCCGAGAACGTATACACACTCCTTCTTGATCTAATATACTTGCAACATCATGTGGATGTACTCCTTCAATATTAAATGATATAACACTTGAATGATTATTTTTATTTGGTGTTAAGTATAATTCAAGAAAATCTAATTTTGATAGTTCGTTTCTTGCATATGAAATTAAATTTTCTTCAATTGCTTGTATTTTATCATATCCTATATTTTCTATATAGTCTATTGCAGATCCTAAACCTATTACTCCTTCTACATTTTGAGTTCCTGCTTCAAATTTATTTGGAAGCGGTGCAAATGTAGTTTCCTGTTCATGAACATATTCTATCATATCTCCACCCATTATAAAAGGGCTCATTTTATTTAGTATTTCTCTTTTACCATATAAAATTCCTATGCCAAGTGGCGCAAGCATTTTGTGGCCTGAAAAAACTAAAAAGTCAGCATCAATTTTTTGCACATCGATTTTCATGTGTGGAATACTTTGAGCAGCATCTACAACAACAACTGCACCTTTTTTATGTGCATACTTTATTATTTTTTCAATATTATTTATAGTTCCTAATGCATTTGATACATGTGTAATTCCAACTATTTTAGTCTTATTGGTAATTTTAGTTTCTATTTCTTCATCTGTAATTTCAAAATCATCATTTATATACATATAATTTAATTTACTTCCAGTTACTTTTGCTACTTTTTGCCATGGAACTAAATTAGAATGATGCTCCATTATTGAAATAACTATTTCATCATCTTTTTTTAAATTCTCTAGGCCATAGGAATATGCAATTAAATTTAAGCTCTCTGTTGCGTTTTTAGAAAATATAATTTCCTCTGAAAATCTTGCATTAATAAATTTAGCAATTTTACTCCTAGTATCTTCATATTTTTTTGTTGCTTCCACACTTAAAAGATACGCTCCTCTATGAGGATTAGCATTATATGTTTGATAGAATTCTTCAATGGCTTGTAGCACTTGTATTGGTTTTTGTGTGGTTGCTCCGATTATCTAAATAAACTATATCTCGATTTTTTAAAATAGGAAAATCTTTTTTTATATTGTCTATTTTCATTGATTTTGCCTTCCTTTCATCAATAATTGAGTCAGATAATTTAATCTAATTTTTCATCCAATTTATTTAAAATTTCTTCTTTCAAAACTTGGTTTTGAATCATATCTATTATTTTATTAAATCTTGCTCTTACCATTAATTTCATAGCTTCCTTTTGATTAAAACCTCTACTCATAATATAAAATAATTCTTTATCATCTATTTTTCCCGCTGAACTACAATGATTTCCTTCTATTTCTTCTTCAGTACATAAAAGCATAGGTAAAGCTATTGATTTAGCACTATCAGACAATAATATACAATCTTCTTGCTCGTTTCCTATAGCTTGTTTACAACCTTTTTTAAAGTCAATAGTACCTTTAAAATGTTTTTTAGCTTTATCTTTTAAAGCTCCTTGTACTTCTATATCAATATTTGATTTTTTTCCTCTTAATTCTCCTATATAATTAAAATCAAATAATTGATTATTTTTACCAAGATAAATAGTATTTAACATGTTCTCGGAAAAATCTCCAATTAAATTTGAATAATAGTTATTAATACTATTTTTCCCTCCAAAATCTACAATAGTATAATTAACTTTTGCTTGCTCTTCTATATGATTTTCCATACTCATAAAATGATAAGAATCTTCATTCATAAAATTTACTAATACTAGATTAATTTTTGATCCTTTTTTAGCAAAAATCTTTAATATTCCATTATGAAATCCTTTAACATCTTTTTTTGATTGATATTTTATTATAATTGTTGCTTTACTATTTTCTTTAGCTGTAATTTCAATTGCATCTAATAGTGTTGGATTTTCTTCATTTAAATCAAAAATAAATCCGAATTTCTTGATTTTCTTTATTATCTATGGTTATTTTAAATTTTTGATTTGTCTTTTCTTTTATTTGATTAAATAATAGATTTCCTAATCCATAAACTAAATCATAAGAATTAAATTCTTTTTCTATTTTTATATTAGAATTTTCTCCTATAATAGATAAATTGTTGAAAGGCTCTATTTTTTTAGGTATAATATTACTCTCTATTTTTATATTATTAATTTGAAAATTTCTAGAAGTTCTAACTGGCGTTTCATTTATTGTTATTTTTTCCATTATCCAATCGCACCCTCCAATTCTAAATTAATCAAATTGTTCATTTCTACTGCATATTCAACTGGTAACTCTTTTGAAATAGGATAAGCAAATCCTCTTACAATCATAGCTTTAGCATCTTCTTCTGATAAACCTCTACTCATTAAATAAAAAATAGTTTTATCACTAATTTTTCCAATTTTAGCTTCATGAGAAAATTCTACTTCATCAGTTTGTATATCATTGACTGGTATTGTATCAGAAATAGAAATATCATCTAGCATAAGTGATTCACAAGAGACTGATGATTTAGAATTTTTAGCATTTTCTCCTATTTTTACTAAAGAACGATAAGTACATTTTCCTCCATTTTTAGAAATAGATTTAGCATTTACAACACTCGATGTATTAGGACTATTATGAACTACTTTAAATCCTGTATCTAAATTTTGTCCTTCTCCAGCAAATGAAATTCCTGTATACTCTGTTTTAGCTCCTTCTCCATTTAGAATACTCATTGGATATAGCATTGATATTTTAGAGCCGAAAGAACCAGTTACCCAATCTATTTGTCCATTTTTTTCAACAATAGCTTTTTTTGTATTTAAATTTAACATGTTTTTTGACCAATTTTCAATAGTAGAATATCGCAAATAAGCATTTTCTTTCACGTATAATTCTACACATCCAGCATGTAAATTTATTTTATTATATTTAGGAGCACTACAACCTTCAATAAAATGTAAGCTAGCTCCTTCATCTACAATAATTAGAGTATGTTCAAATTGTCCTGATTCTGGTGAATTTAATCGAAAATAAGATTGCAATGGAATATCCACTTTTACACCTTTTGGTACATAAACAAAAGATCCTCCAGACCAAACAGCTCCATGTAATGCTACAAATTTATGATCATAAATTGGTACACATTTCATAAAATGTTCTTTGACTAAATCAGGATATTCTTTTATTGCTGTTTCCATATCAGTATAAATAACTCCTTGTTTCATCAAATCTTCTCTCATGCTGTGATAAACTACTTCTGAATCATATTGTGCTCCTACACCTGCTAATGATGTTTTTTCCGCTTCTGGTATACCGAAGTTTATCAAAAGTATTTTTAATATCTTCTGGTACATCTTGCCAAGAATTGCTTAAACCAGTCTTTGGTCGAACATATGTGGCAATCTCATTCATATCTAGTTCTGAAATATCAGGTCCCCAAGTAGGAAGTTCTAATTTTTCATATACTTCTAATGCTTTCATTCGAAATTCTTTCATCCAATCTGGATCTTTTTTTTGTTCAGATATTTCTTCAATAATTTCTTTAGTCAAACCTTTTTGAATCTTAAAGTCATATTCATCTTTATTTTTAATATCATAAATATTTCGATTGATATCTTTTATTTTTGTTTTTGACATATTAAAGTTAATTCCTTTCTTATTTATATTGGCTATAACCATTTTCTTCAATCTGTTTGGCTAGTTCTTGGCTTCCTGTTTTTACAATTTTTCCATCTATTAAAATATGCACATAATCTGCTTTTAAGCTATGCAAAATTTTTGTATTGTGAGTAATAATTAGAACACTATTTTCTTTGCTTTTAAACATTTGAATACCTTTTGATACTGTTTTTATAGCATCTACATCTAATCCAGAATCTGTCTCATCTAAAATAGCTAATTTCGGATTTAAAACTAGCATTTGTAAAATCTCATTTTTCTTTTTTTCTCCACCAGAAAATCCTACATTTAGACTTCTTTCCATATTCTTCGAATTCATAGATAATTCATTCATATAATTTTTTAATTCATTCTTAAATTCAAATACCTTAACTGGCTTTCCAGTCATTTTATTTTTTGCATATTTAAGAAAATTAGTAACAGAAATACCTGGTATTTCTTCTGGTAATTGAAAAGACATAAAAATTCCTTTTCGCGCAATTTCGTCTGTTTTTAAATTAGTTATATCTTCTCCTTCAAAATAAATTGTACCATTTTCTTTTTGGTACATTGGATTATTCAAAATGGCATTAGCAGTAGTGGTTTTCCCTGAACCATTTGGTCCCATAATAACATGGATTTCTCCTTTTTTGACTTGTAAATTAATTCCTTTTAAAATTTGCTTTTCTCCAGCTTTAACTTGTAAATCTTTTATTTCTAATAATGAATTATTCATGTTTTATATCCTTTCTTGATGTTCTTCTTGCACAACATCTACATTTTTCTTGGTTAATGTCATAATCGCAATCTAAATTATTTAAATCTAATACTTTATGCACATATTTTGCTAATTTATTAATAGTATTATCTTTTATTACTGATTTTATTTTTTCTGCTTCTTCTTTTGCTTCTTCTGATTCTAAATTTAAAACATCCTTTAAAAATAAATAGACAATATCATACGCTTCTAAAATTTTTTTAGCTAAATTTTCTCCTTCTTGTGTTAACTCAATTTTTCCATAAGATTGATAGTTTAGTAACTGATTATCCTTTAAATGTTTAATTGCTTTATTAACACTTGGTTTTGTACAATTCATTTTTAATGCAATATCTGTTACTCTTATATTCCCATTTTGTTTTTGTAAAATATATATTGTTTTTAAATATTCTTCTAATGCTTTTGATATCATATTTTTACTCCTTTTGTTAACTTCGGTTAACATTATAATACATTCCTATTGCTTTGTCAAGATTAATAAATATTGAAATAAAAAAATGCAGAGTTCATTTAAACTCTGCTATTACTTTTGTTTTATACTATTAATCATAATTAAAATTGTACTTTTATTTGATTTTTTCTTTTATTTTTACCAATATATTTAAAGCATCAATTGGAGTTAATTCATTTAAATTTACTTTGTCAATTTCATGAGCAATTTCAGCTAATTTATAATTATATAAATCAAATTGTCCTTCTACCTGCTTTTTATCTTGCTTTTCTGTTTTTCTTCCTGTTAAAATATTTTTTCTTTCCAAAGAGCTTAATATCTCATTTGCTTTCTGTGTAACAATTTTAGGAACACCAGCTAGACGAGCTACATGAATACCATAGCTTTCGTCTGTTCCACCTCTTACAATTTTTCGTAAAAAAATTATGTCTTCGCCTTTTTCTTTAACAGCTATGGAATAATTTTTAATTCCTTCTAATTGATTTTCTAACTCTGTTAACTCATGATAATGAGTAGCAAACAATGTTTTAGCACCACATTTTTCTTTATTGCTAATAAATTCAGCTACTGCCCATGCAATTGATAATCCGATCATAAGTAGAAGTTCCTCTACCAATTTCATCTAAAATAACTAAACTATTACTAGTAGCTTCTTTTAAAATTGTAGCAACTTCCATCATTTCTACCATAAATGTGCTTTGTCCCATACTTAAATCATCTGATGCTCCTACTCTTGTAAAGATTTTATCTACAACGCCTATTTTAGCTGTTTGTGCTGGTACAAAACTTCCTACTTGTGCCATTAATGTAATCAATGCTACTTGCCTCATATAAGTAGACTTACCAGCCATATTAGGACCTGTAATTATTGATAATCGATTATCTTGTTTGTCTAAATAAGTATCATTTTCTACAAAGCTTCCTGGTCCTAATATTTTTTCAATGACAGGATGTCTTCCATTTTTAATATCTATACATCCTGAATTATTTACCTCTGGCATACAATAATTCATGTCTTCTGCTACTTCTGCAAAAGATGTTAAAACATCCAAATTAGCTACAGCCTCACTTGTTTTTTGTAATCTTTTTACATTTTTTGCAATTTCCTCTCTAATCTTTACAAAAGCATTATATTCTAAATCAATAACTTTTTCTTCGGCACCTAATATTTGATTTTCTAAATTTTTTAATTCTTCTGTAATATATCTTTCTGCATTAGTTAATGTTTGTTTTCTAATAAATCTTTCTGGCACTTGATTTAAATAAGATTTTGTTACTTCAATAAAATAACCAAATACTTTGTTAAATCCTATTTTTAAGTTTTTAATTCCTGTTTTTTCTCTTTCTTCTAATTCTAGTTGAATAAGCCAGTTTTTTCCTTCTGTTTGAGCTGTTTTTAATTTATCAATTTCTGCATCATAACCTAATCGAATAATTCCACCGATCTTTAATGGTCATAGGTGGGTCTTCTACAATAGCATGATCAATTAATTGATAAATATCTTGTAACTCATCTAGATTTTCAGCTAATTGTTGTAGTAAAGAAGTGTGACAACATTGTAATGCTTTTTTTAGTTCTGGTAATTTTACTAAAGAATTTTTTAGCGTTATCATATCTCTTGCATTGGCATTTCCATAAGCCATTTTTCCTGTTAAACGTTCAATATCATATACTTTTTTCAAGCTATCTACAATATCACCTCTTAGTATGACATCTTCTTTTAATTCTTTGACTGCTTCCAATCTTTTATTAATTTCTAAAATATTAACTAATGGATCATTAAGCCATCTTCTTAAACATCTTCCTCCCATTGAAGTAGATGTTTTATCCAACACCCATAATAAAGTTCCTTTTTTAGACTTATCTCTCATTTTCTCTGTAATTTCTAAATTTCTTCTAGCATTGATATCTAATGCCATATAACGAGATAAAGGATAAATCACTATTTTGTTAATATGCTCTATGGTTGTTTTTTGAGTTTCTTCAATATATTGTATTAAAGCATGAATAGAGCTAACTGCTAGTGGTTTTTCTTCTAATTTCTCTATTAATTGATTGTCTGGATTAACAATTTGAAATCTTAATGGTAGATTTCCTACTTCACTTGTAAAGAATTTATCTTGAAAATTAGTAATATATAAGTTTTCAAATCTTTTTTTGATTTGACTTATTTCTTCGGTACAGTCAGCCATCATAGAATTAACAACTACTTCTGATGGAGTATATCTTGCAATTTCATCTAATAACATTGGAAAATTATTTTGATCTTTAATTTCAGCACAATAAAACTCGCCTGTAGATATATCACATACACTAATTCCAAAGTAAATTCCAGATTTAAAAATAGACATTATATAATTGTTTTTTCTTTCTTCTAGCATATTACTTTCAACTACAGTTCCTGGTGTGATAACTCGAATTACTCCTCTTTTTACAATTCCTTTTGCTTTTTTTGGATCTTCTAATTGTTCACAAATGGCTACTTTATAACCTTTATTTACTAATTTAGCAATATACATTTCAGCAGCATGATAAGGAACTCCTGCCATTGGAGCTCTTTCTTCTTGTCCACAATCTTTTCCTGTTAATGTGATTTCTAATTCTCTAGATACTAATATTGCATCATCAAAAAACATTTCATAAAAATCACCTAATCGATAAAATAAAATACAATCTTTGTATTCTTCCTTTGTTTCAAGATATTTTTGCATCATAGGTGAATATTCTGCCATCTTACTTTTCTTCTCCTTTTCTTTCTTCCTTTATTTTTGCCTCCATAAATTCTCTTGTTTTTTTGAAATATTTTATATCTTTTGCTAGCCCTTGTATGGTAATTGGCTTATTTTTTCCCAATGGTGTTTGACCAGAATTGATTTTTTCAGTAGCTTTTGTGATATTACCATTACAGGCTTCCACTATCTGGTTCATAATAGATAATTTACGGTATAAATCATCTAACTCTCCCTTAATTACAACGTTTTTATCTGGTAGTTCATTAATAGCCCTCAAAATTTCTTCTGGTAATTCTGGTGTTTGATATTTTGGTACATAAACATCTTGATAAAAATTTATAATATCTAAATTTTTACCTTTTTCTTTTTTCATTTTCCTTATATTTCTTATAACAGTAGATCTTGCTATAGTTAATCCGTTTTCTTCAATAGCCCTTTCAAGTGATATATGTCTCTTCATCGTGTAGATTAACAATGCTTCATAATCAATATGAGAATACTGTTTTGGTTTTATTTTTGATTCCGTTTCATTCATATATATTTTACTCTCCTTTTAAATACCACATATGCTCTGAAACAATTTTTAGTTCTATCATTCTCCCAATTAAATTTTTATCTCCTTTAAAAATAACTACTTTGTTACTATCCGTTCTTCCGGTTAAGAAATTTTCGTTATTTTTACTTTTTCCTTCTACTAAAACTTTTTGTGTTGTACCTATATACTTTTGATTTTTTTCTTTCATTTGGCTTTCTACTAATTGTTTTAATTGATTAAATCTTTGATGTTTTACTTCTTCTGATATTTGATTTTCCATTTTATCTCCTGGTGTTCCTACTCTTCTTGAATAAATAAACATATAAACCTGTTCAAAATTCACTTTTTTAACTATATCTAAAGTATCCTTAAAATCCTCTTGCGTCTCTCCTGGAAAACCAACAATAATATCTGTCGATAAACTTAAATTTGGAATTCTTTCTTGCATTTTTTCTACTAATGCTAAATATTGTTCCTTGGTATATTTTCTGTTCATTTCTTTTAATACTTTGGTACTTCCAGATTGAAGTGGCAAATGAACTAATTTACATACTTTATTACAACTTGCTATGGCCTCTATCACATCATCTGTAAAATCTTTAGGATGAGGTGATACAAAACGAATTCTTTCAATTCCATCTATTTGATTAATTGCCTTTAATAAAGTTGCAAAAGAGTTAATTCCATCATATTCTTTGAATGGTATTTTCTTTTCTTTTTCTACCTTTAGATAAGAATTTACATTTTGACCAAGCAAAGTAATTTCTTTATAACCTTCGCTAGCCAATACTTTTATTTCTTTCATAATGTCTTTTGGTTGTCGACTTCTTTCTCTTCCGCGTACATAAGGAACTATACAATAACTGCAAAAGTTATTACATCCATTCATAATAGTAACAGAAGCCTTATTTTTATTTTCCCTTTTTATTGGTAAATCCTCATATATTTTACCTTCACTATCAATAATATCTTCTATTTTTTTCTTTTCTCGTAAAGCATTATACAAATCCTCTGGAAATTTATGTAATGTATGCGTTCCAAATAAAATATCTACAAAAGGATAACTTTCTTTAATCTTAACCGTAATATGTTTTTCTTGCATCATACATCCACCGAATGGCGATAATTATCCCTTTTTCTTCTTTTAGTTTCTTTAATTCTCCTAATTTTCCAAACAACTTATCTTCTGCATTCTCTCTAACACAACAAGTATTTATTAAAGCAATATCAGCTTTTTCTACCTCTCCGTACTTTTTGATAACCCATGTCTTCCAACATACCACATAATTTTTCTGAATCATTTTCATTTAACTGACATCCCATTGTCAAGATATGGTATTTTAAACTTATATCTTTGTTGATTTTTTTTACTTTTTCTATATATTCTTTTTGTGTTTTTACTTCACTTGATGTGTCCATTTTTATTTCCTCCATTATATTTGTTATTTTATTACATTTTTCTACATTTTGCAAGAAATTTCTAGTAAAACTTAAATGCTAAAAAAATAGAGTAGATTATTCTACTCTGATTTTCTTTTATAACTCTATGCAAGTCCATATTTCTTTTTGAATTTATCTGCTCTACCACCAGCTGTTTCTTGTCTTAAATTACCTGTCCAATATGGATGACACTTAGAGCATACATCTACTTTTAAATCTTTTTTTGTTGAACCAACTTCTAAAACATTACCACAAGCACATGTGATTGTTGTTTGATTATATTCTGGATGAATTCCTTCTTTCATTTTCTCTGTTCACCTCTTTCTTGTAACTAAAATAACTGACTATTTTCTATCATAACATATTTTCTTTTCTTTTTCAAGAGTTATTTTTGATTTTGTTCACTTTGTTGTTCTTGCATATATTCTGCTGAATATAGCATTTCTTTATGCAAGGATAATTTATTTATTAATTTTCCCATTACATTAAATATACAAGCAATAATTAAAATTAACATTCCAATTCTTTTCCAATTTCTTTGTAACATCATCTTTCTCCTTTTTTAATAATCCATATTAATTATACTGTTATTTTTTTAAAATGTCAATAATTTAAGATTTTTTGGTTAGACTATTATTTGGTGATTAAAATGAGTAAACAATTTTGGATTATTCTTATAATAGCAATTATTATATTAATTGGGTTAGGAATTTTTTTCTATTGGAATAGTTCTCGGTTCTAATAAAAATCGTTATGAGGCTAATTTAACATCTGCACAAAATATTACTAAAAATGAGGATTTAAATAATTCTTCTACTACACAAGTTTTGCAAAATACTACAACAGAAGAAGAAATTGCTACTTTTACAACTAAAATCTATAATCAAGATAAAGCACGTCAAAATAATGTATCTATTACTTGTAATACATTAAATGAAACCATTGTAAAGGCTGGTAATGTATTTTCTTTTTGTGAAACAGTAGGACAAGCCTCTACTAATAAAGGTTATCAAGAAGCTGACATCTTTGATCAAAACGGAAATAAGAAAAAAGGATTAGGAGGTGGAAATTGTCAAATCAGTTCTACCCTTTATAATGCTGTGTTATCAGTTCCTAGTTTAGTTGTAACAGAAAGACATGCTCATAGTAATTATGTTCCTTACATTGAAAGAGGAAAAGATGCTGCTGTTGCTTATGGTAGTTATGATTTCAAGTTTAGGAATGACTCTGATAAGGATATAAAAATCCTTGCTTCTACTGATGGATCCAATATTACAACTACACTGCTTTCTATTAATTATTAATAGATTTTTTGGCATATCTATCTTAAAAGCTGAATAGGATGTTATTAACATTGGAGGGATATTTATGCATAAATTTAAATTATGGATTTCTGGATTACTAATTTTTACAGTTGTAATTTCTCTATTAATACCTTGTTTTGCTGAAGAAACTACCTATGTATGGTCTACATTACCAACAAATGCTAATCTTGATACAAGCGTTTCGAATAATTCAGAAGAAAAATCTATTTCAAACACATTAAATTTAGAATCAGAATCTGCTATTTTAATTGAACAAACAACTCGGGCAAATATTGTATGAACACAATAGTCATGAACAATTACGACCTGCTTCTGTTACCAAAGTAATGAGCATATTATTAATTATGGAAGCTTTAGATACTGGTAAAATTTCTTTATCAGATCAAGTTCCTTGTAGCGAAAATGCTGCCTCTATGGGAGGTTCTCAAATTTGGCTAGATCCTAGAGAAACTTTGACTGTTGATGAAATGCTAAAAGCTATTTGTGTAGCCTCTGCCAATGATTATAAGGTACAATTAAGACACAAAAAATTCTAAATTTTAAAATTGAAAATTTTTATTTTCAATTTTTTTAT
>CANQZU010000045.1 GCA_947628415.1 uncultured Clostridia bacterium
TTTTTCATATTTCATCTTCCTTTCTTTTTATTTATTTATTTAAATCTCTCTGCCTAAACAAAGAATTTTAATAACAACTTTATCTAATTTATTATACTACATTTTTTATATTTTTGCAAGATAATAACATTTTTCATATATATATCTATTTTATTATAACTTATTTTGTAACTTTTTTCAATGCTTTTTCAACATTTTTTTACATTTTTGAATTTTTCATAAAGAAATAATTACTTTTAAAAAATAGAGAAAATTTAAATAATTCTTATTTATTTAAAATTTCTCTATCTTAAATTTCATTTGTACTTTCTAGATACCTCTATACTTTTTCATTTTTTTATAAGAAATAAATGCTATTAAAATCAATAAAATAATGCTTCCTATTATTAAATCTTCTTTTAACCCTGTATAAGGTATTTTATTATTAGCAGAAGAAGAACTATCTACTTTTAAAGTTGTACTACTTGTTTGACTACCACCATTATTAGTTTTTCCATTATTAGTTTCACTATTATTGTTATTTTCTAAATTTTGATTGTTTCCATTATTTCCTGAATTGTTATTTTGATTGCTTCCATTTTCTCCTGCATTATTATTTGGATTTTGATTACCTTCGTCTTCTTTTTTAATGGTAATTTCTTTTTCTACAGCTGTACTTTCAATTTTTGTTTCTCCTTCTGAAGCAAATAAATCTTTTACAGAAATTTTTGTTTTTGTATTATCTTCTAAATCTTCCTTTACTTTAAAAGTAATGCGAAAAACTTCTTGTTCTGTCAAAATAGGTTGACTACTTTCCACTGTAAATTTTCCGTTACTAGCATTATAAGTTGGTACACCCCAACCTCCTGCAGGAGTCATATTAGAATAAGTTAAAACATTAGAATCAAATTCCAACACTCCTTGTAATGCCATAATTCCACCACTTACATCAATATTAGATACAACAAAACTTACTACTAAATCTTGTCCAGGTGCAATGGTGTCTTCTGTGGTATTAAGACTTGCTTTGAAAGACGTTGCATTAACTGTTTGTATATTAAAAAACAAAATTAACATCACACTTAACAATATATATCTTATTTTTTTACACATATCCACATTTCTCCTTATATTTTATAATGATTATACTATATAATGTTCATGAAATTTTTTCAATCTTTTTTATTTATATTACAAAATTGTAATATTTTTGTAATATTTTTGTAATATAAAAGAGATAATATATTTTTTATATTATCTCTTCCTTGTTTTTTATTGTGTAATAATTCCAGAAATAATCTGTTTGATTTTAACTAAATCAATAATATCAATTTCTCCATCACGGTTAATATCAGCTGCCTTTTTATAAGTTTCTTCTAAATCTTCTAATCCAATGATATATCTTTTCATTTTAGCTAAATCAATAATATCTACTTGTTTATCTCCATTTAAATCACCTATCATATAGTCTTGTTGTTCTAAATCTTCTTTTCCTATTCTATAATAATTACTAAATTCTATGCTTTCATTTCCTAAAGCATCTTGTGCATAAATGAATAAACTATAAATTCCTTCCATAGATTCTTCTGTCACAATTGGCTCTCCATTGGCAAATACTTTTGCTTGTTCTGTCATCTTTTCTTTTCGTTTTTCTAGAGTAGTTGCTTGTTTTGCAAATGATTCATATTCCTCTGTACTATCAAATAAAATCCACTCATATTTTAAAGTATTTTCATTTACTGTTATCTCATCTTGATCAGTTACTGTTACACGGACTTTTGCAGAATATTTTGTCTTGCTATCTCCATTAGAACCATTTTCTATATTAGAAAAAGTGATTTGAGGTCCTTTTTTATCAATGTTAACAATTAATTCTTGACTTTCTTCTCCTACTATTGTTCCATCTGTTAATTGACTAATTCCTCTTACTTTTACTATTGTTTTGCCATGTTCTGATATAATAAATTTACCTACGATTGTCTCTTTTCCTTCTATTATTTCTGTTTGAGTACAATCCTTCCATTCACTCCATGTACTGTTTCCTTCTGTTAAATAACTATATTGATATTGATCAACTCCACTTAATGATTGACTATTTTTAGCATGTACCGTTACATCTTTATTTGTTTTTTGCTCGTAGATTTCTACTTCTCTTACCGATGTTCCTACTATCTCCTCTATTGTTGCATATATTTCTGGTTTTGTTGGCTTTTCATTATCAATTTTATAGGCTTGTGATACTTTTTTGCTTATATTTCCTGCATTGTCCTGTATTTGTACAATTAAGTAATATAAAGCAGTTGTATTTTCTATAGTTTGATATTTTCCATCAGTTTTATAAGCATCTTTAATAACAATTCCTATATTTTGTAATTCTGTGTTTATTTTTTCTTCTCTTTCTTGTTCACTTAATTTTGGATATTGATCTGCTATAGTTTGTTTTATTTGTGTTATTTTGTTTTGCATTTCTTCAAAATTATGATATTTTCTTGGATCTCCTATTACCCATACAGCTTGTTCTGTATTGAAATTAACACCACTAGCTGTTGTGTCTTCTATAAAAGTAACTTCTACTGATTGTTGTTTTGCATAATCACTATTTCCATCTGGATTAAAGATAATTTCTGGTCCTGTTTTATCAATTTTTATTTTATATTCTCTGGTTGATTTATTTCCTGCATTGTCTTCTGTCTCTACAGTAACAATGTAAATACCTTCTTCTTGTAATAATCTTTCTTGTGTTTGGTTACTTGCTATTGTACTTCCATCTTTTTTAATAATATATCTATTATATTTTATTCCACTATCTGCATCATAACCATTTTGTAAACAGATATAAATGTTTTTATTGGTAAATGTATCGTTTTCATAATCTTCTCCAGTTGCACTTTCTTTTTTCATGATTAATGTTCCTGCTATTGGGGCTTCATTATCTGTATAAGAAACATTTCCATCATGTTCTATTTTTATACTACTTTTTATAGCTACATTTCCTGCTTTATCTTCTGCATAAATCCATAAATACCATATTCCTGATATATTATTTGGTACTTCAATCGTGCTAGATGGATTATTTAACTTTCCTCTATAACCATTTTCGTCATTACCTTCAAAATCTTGCTTAGTTGGTTTATTAGTACTTCTTGTCCAGTAATATCTCATAGTATCTTCGTTAACTCCACTTTCTGCTATTCCTTCGTCTTGTATATGAATATAGATATTTCCTGTTGTTGCATAACTATCTGTACCATTAAAGGTTACATCTGGTGCTTTTTTATCAATGAAAACAATATATGTTTGGCTTTTACTTCCCCCTAATTCATTGGTTGAAGTTAATGTTACTTCATATTTTGCACTTTTTCCTTCTTCTACTTTTAACACGGCACTTTCATTGGTATATTGTCCAACTACTGTTTTACTTCCATCTTCTTCTACTTTTTTAATTTGGTAAGTTGAAGTTACTTTTCCTGCATATAGGTCACTTCCATGGTCTGCTATTTTTATGTATACATTTTGATTTGTATATTCTCCTGGATGATAGTCTTTTCCATTAGCATCATTTTCTTTAAAAATCAATGTTCCCATCTTGGTTACAGTTCCTGCTAAATGGAAAATGTTACTTATTGTAATACTTTGTGTTCCAAATATATCCGTTGCCCTTATATATAATCGATATTCACCTGACAAGCTACCACTTGATAATGTCCTTTGTTTACCTGTTCCTGGAACATTTTGATATGTTGGCTCTTCTCCTTCTTTCAAACTTCCTTCTTTTACCCAAGCATATTCCATATTATTTAATTCTTCGTCTGATGTTACTTGTACTTGTACTGTTTTTTCATAATGATCATTACCATTTGGTATAATCGTTATTTTTGGTCCTTTTTTATCAATTTTAATACTATATTCTTTTGTTGCTACATTGTCTAAATTATCTTTTGTGGTTACGATGATTTTATATTCTCCATCGTTTTCTATGATAGTATCTTCTGTTGTTTCCTTTCCTACTACCGTTGATCCATCTTCATTTATTTTGATAACTTGATAAGTTGTACTTTTATGTCCACTTTCATCGTCTTCTCCATCTACTTTTGATAGGTAAACATTATGATTGGTTACTTCTCCCGGCGTATAAGTAGTTCCATTAGCTGAATCTTTGGTTAATTTCATGCTTCCTACTTTTGTAACAGAATTATCTAAATAAAATACTCCACTACCTTGATAATTTCCATTCCCTGCTTGATCTTCTGCATAAACCCATACTTTATATTTTCCTGTAAGGTTGGTTCCTAATGTAATAGCATTTCCATTTGTATATGGTGTTTGAATGTTATTTGGATTAAAATTCTGCATATTTTCATCAAAAATACCATATTTTACATCTATTAGATTTTTAGCTGTATAATTGTCACTTGCTGTCATAGTCACTTGATATTGATGTGCCCATTGAAGTCCCTCACGTGGAGATCCCTGTATAGTAGGATTGGTTCTGTCATAAATGATATCAGATGTTCCATCAACTTTATTTCCTGTTAATTTTACTTCATCTTGATATCCGCTAATTTCATATTTAATTGGTCCTTCTGAAATAGTACTTTCATTTCCTGGTATAGTCAAAGTTGCTTCATATATGTTATTTCCTTGATTGGTAACAGAGGCTTCTCTACCTGCTATTTTTACGCTTGGTCCTACCGATAATGCTTCTGAAAATGTAATACGTAGTGTTATCGTATTTCCATTTTTAGCATATTTTTTATTCTTACTATTATTACTACTAATTGTTGTGGCAGTTACTTGAGGTGGAGTATTATCTATTGTAACTCCTGTATCAATTGTCATAGCTGCATTAGCATTTGTAGCATAATCTTTAATTTTACTAGAAGGAACTACAATTTGTAATTTTCCATCTCCTGTTACATTAGATAGATTAATAGAATAATCTTGTCCTTGGGTTATATCAGATTTTGTTATAGAATATGTAGGTGAAACCTTTTTTCCTCCTACTGAAAATTCAATTCCGCTACTTATATTAGAATTTGCAAAATCGTAATATTGATCTGTTAATGTTACAGTTGCAATACCTGATGTATCTCTATTGATTTTTTTCGTTTCTATATCATTTACACTAAACTTTTTAAATTTTCCTCTTGGTTTTTGAGTGTCAATAATAACTGACGCAGATGACGATTGTGCGTTTCCGTTTCCTGCTTTATCTTTTACTGAATTTGCCTTTAAATAAAGAGACTGTGGATTTGATTCTTTACTAGTTGTATTTGTAGTTGTAACAAGCACATAATATTGTTTATCACTGACTTTATGAACACTTCCTATTGTAGTATTAGTAGATACACCAAAAGCACTAGTACTTGGCGTTGTTACGTTTTCTGAAAAATTGAAAGTAAATCTAGTTGTTTTATTATTATAAATTAAATTAGAATTGTATTTTGTTTTAATAGCAGAATTATCTTGTTTTGTAACTGTTATAGATACAGTTGGTGCTTTTCTATCTACAGAAATGGATACAGCCCCTACTGTATTATTTGGATTTCCTGCTACATCTGTAACTTTTCCTCGATCAATTGATATAGCAGTTGAACCAGTTTCTCCAGCCCCTACTGTGCTTGTAACTGTAATTGTCATAGAAGTTCCTGAACTAGCACTAACTTTTGTTACTTTTCCACTTAATACTGTAATATCTGAAGCAGAAAATCCTGTTATTTTTTCGCTCCATGTTACTTTAAATTGTAATGTTGTACTGTTTGTTGGGTTCGCAGTTATTCTTGTAATTGTTCCAGTAGGCGGAGTAGTGTCTGTTTTATAAGTTGTAACATTATAGGTTCTTGTTGTTCCATCTGGATATTTAAATTTAATGGTTCCATTACTAGTTGCTCTAACGATAAAGCTACCTATTCCATAACCATTTGTAGTTGCGTTAGAGCTTCCTGATACTCCTCCTGTATAAGTCATTGTAATTTGTTTGCTAGTTGCTGCTACATTATTTAATGCTAAATAATATTGTTGTGTTGTGTTTGATCCATCATCTGGTAAAGAAATACTGTTGTTAGATGAAGCACCAATTAAATAACCTGAATACGAATAAGTAGGTCTTGTCGAAGTAGAAGGTGGTGTTGTTGTGCCAGAACCTGAACTAGAGCCTGAACTTGAACCCGAACTAGACGTTGTTCCTGCTGTTACCGTTATTTTCTTTGTTATATATCTATAAGGATCTGCTACATTTTGTCCAATATCTTTATATCGAATTCTCACTTCGACTTCACATGTTTTACTTGTGCTATATTTTGCTATTTCAGAATATGATATTTTTTCTGTCATTGTTTTATCAGTTCTATTACCAGAAGGATCCATATTCTTTGAACCTCTATATTGAGTTTGACCTGAAATTCTCCATGAAACGTTATCAATTTTATATGTACTATTAGGTTCTCTATCACTCCCCGATCCACTAGGAAATTCATACATCCATGTACGAAGTTGTAAAGTAATTTGCTTTTTACTATCATCTTTGGTTAATGAATAATTATTCGCGTTGTTAACATCTGGCAAATAATATGTTTCTGTATGGTAATAAGCCTCTCCAGCTCTAAATCCACCCTTGTTTGTATAGGCAATTAACCTAAATTGTACAGTTGATGGTCTAAAAGCATCAGTTGGACCTGTTAAATAATATGGCTTTCCACTGGCAGGTTCATATTGTGGTTGTGTCCATCCCCCTCCAGTTGAATATTGAATTCTATAACCATTAATCCATGCATCTCGCTCTGAACTAAAATATTTACGATTGTCTGTAAAAAGTTGTGATTCAGAAACACTATTAATATTAAATTTCAAATAGGGATTTTTTTCCTGACCTTTAGTCTGGTTTTCTTCATAGGCATTTCTGGTTACACTTTTAAAACGTACTTGATTGCCACGATCCCAGTACACAGTATCCGCACTAGTTGCAATTGTCATTGGTTCTGTTTGTATGATTTCCACAAAATCCTTTGTAGAGGCATTAGAAATATTTCCTGATAACAATAATATCGTTATCAAGAATAGAACCATATAACAAATTTTTTTGATTCTTTTTTTCATATGCTTTCTCTCCTTCTTGTCTTGTTTTTTATTCAATTCCTACTAATATTTTTTTTGTTTTTGCAATATCAGCTATATCAAATTCCCCATTTTCATTTATATCCATTGCTTTTATAAAAGCTTCGTCATAATGTTCTAGCTCTACTAATTGTTTTTTCATACGAACTAAATCTATTATATCTAATGTGCCATCTCCATTTGCATCTCCTGATACAATAATAATGTATGTATCATTCTCTATTTTAACTTGCTGTCCTGTTTTTACAAACTGTGTATCTTCTGTTTCTGCTTGATATCCCAATTTCTCCTTAAAATCAGCTAAAGTTGTTTCTGGTTGTACTCCTAATATATATCCATCTTCTGTAAGAGTGTATTGACATATAATTTTTTCTATATTATTAATTACTATTGTTTTTAAAGTTGTATTTCCAGCTTTATCAATAGCTGTAATATTATAAGTACCATTTTCAGATACTACATAATCTCCTTGTCCGAGTGATATTAGTTTGTTGTGTTTCTCCTTGTTTTTGAATTGTTAGTTTTTGAATTCCAGATTCTTCATCTAATGCTTCTATATGAAGAGTAATATTTTCATGGGTTTTTTCTGTTGTATTCCTTGTTACATGGATACTAGGTGCAATTTTATCAATGATTGTAAATGTTTTAGTTATATTTGTCTGGTTTCCTATATTGTCAATAGCAACAATCTGATAAGTTCCATTTTTTGAAATCGTATAAGATCCAATTCCTCTATTTATATTTAATGCTGTTCCATTGACTTTTACACTTTTTAAACCAGAACATTCATCTGTTGCTTTTATGGTTAAAGTAATATCTTCTTTAGTCCAATCTGAATAATTCTGTGTAATCTCTAATTTTGGTCCGCACTTTATCGATATTATTTACTTGTATTTCTTTTGTTACGCTATTTCCTACTTTATCTGTTGCGATTATATTATAAGTTCCATTGCTTAAAACTTTATAATAACCAATTCCAGAATTCATAACAATAGTTGACCCATTTACTGTTACATTTTTTAGACCAGAATCTTGATCTACTGCTTTTATAGTTAAAGTAATGTCACCTTGTGTCCATTCTTGATTTTGTTGTACAACTTCTAATATTGGTTTTATTTTATCAATATTCTTAATTTCGATTGATACTGTTGTAGTTTTTCCTATTTCATCTGTTATTGTTACTTCCTGTGTTGTATTTTCATGAAAAGTTTTTGTTAATTTTAATTTAGCACTATCTAAACTCCATCCAGTAATATTTTGAATAGCTCTGTTAGCTGTTAATGTTACTGTTACATCGTTCGCTGTCATTTGTGTTGAGCTGTAAGAAATAAATACAATCAAATCTTCGGTAATAATACCCGTTATTTGAATAGTAACTTCTGTTGTATTTCCAAATAAATCTGTTAGAGTTACTTTTTCTTGCTGATTGGTTTTGTAAGTTTTAGTTAAAATATAGTTTCCATTTTCTTCTGACGATTGCCAACCTGATAATGTTTCTACTGGTCGATTTAAAATAATTTTAGCAGTGACAGTATTGTTATTATTTTTTACATATTCTACTCTAGCTTGTGTTTTTGTTTTATCTATGACAACTGTAAATGGTTCACTTGTTGCAATATTCCCTGCTTTATCAATTGTTTTAGTAACAATTTGATATGTTCCTGTTCTTTGAAGAATAACGAAACTATCATATTCTTCTTTTTCATTAATTATAAATGAGTATTTTTCTATTCCACTTAATTGGTCTTCTCCTTCAATTATGTTAATATAGACATTTTGATCTGTAGTAGTTCCACTTTTATATTCTGCTCCATTAGCTGCATTTAACTTTGCCTCTAATCTACTTTGTGTAGGTAATTCTTTATCAATATTAATTACTACCGTATCTGGAAATGTATTTCCATTACTTTCTTTTGTTAAACTCATAATTGTATACTGACCACTTTCTGTTAGTGTTATGTTATCTTTTATTTCTGTTTCGTTTTCTTGATCATCTACATAAAACAAGCTTCTTTCTTCTCCTAATTGTAAATCATCTGTTCTTTTTTCTACATATATATTTTTATTTGTCCAACTACCTTCTATATAATTTTCTCCCTCTGCATTTTCTTCCTTTATTATCATACTATCTCTAACTGGATCATCTGTAATGTTAGTAATATTGTATTCTGCTTCTTGCTCATTTCCTAATTCATCTTGTAGTAAAACCGTACCACTTGTATTTTCACTAAATGTTTTTGTTAAAGTTGTGCGATCAGTTTCCATGTCATACTCATAACCCCAATTAATTATTACGTTTTGAGTTTCTCCTTCTTCATCTACAATTTCTTCATAATATTGATTAATTAACTCTCTATCTGCAATAATGCGAACTGTTACTTCTCCATTAGTTGGTCTTTTTGTACTATATTGTACTTCATAACTAATTCCATCTTTATTAATGAAGTTTACACTTGCTACCAATTCTTCTTCTTCTTTATTTACAGTAACATAAAATGTGTGTGTTCCATTTGATTGAAAAGTAAAAGATTGTTCTTCAATTTCTTGATTGGTTGAAATGACTTTAGCTACAATATCTTTATTAGTTTTTACAGATGGATTTGCAATGGTTAGTTCTGTATTATCATCTTGTTCTTCTATATTATTTAAAATGTAATATTCAATACTAACTCCTTTTATGACTAAAGTTGTTCCTTCTGTCATGCTATCTGTGCCTTCTGCTGAATTAGTTACTTTAACAATTGCACCATTGGCTGATGTAGCTGCTGTATAAGGATTAACTGTTACTGTTGTAGTATCTTCTGATATTTCTTCACAATTTTCTTGAATGATTTGATTTGTTTGTGTTTGTGATTGTGCAAATATTTCTGGTAATTGTATAGAAATACTTTCTTGTCTATCTCCTACTACGTATCTTACAAATTTTTGATTTTTAATAGAAAGTTTTTCAATTCCTTCTATATTGTATATTTTTTCAATTTGATTGTTATCTAAATAAACGTTCTTTAACTGGGTTAGATTAATTATTGAACTCATGTCTTTAATCTCATTATTTATCAAGCTAATAATTTTTAAATTTCCTAACTGACTTAAACTTTCTATATTGCTTATTCTATTATTTTCTGCATATAATTCTTCTAGGTTGGTTAAAGCACTAATATCTAGACTTTCAGTTAGCTGATTGCAAGATAAATCTAATATTTTTAAAGATGATATTTTTTGAATTGTTTCTAATTGAGCTGTATCAATTTGGTTATTTACTAAATCCAATTCTTCTAGATTTTTAAATTGTTCTATTCCACGAATATCTTGGATGTTTTTTCCATTGATAGTAATAGATGTGATACTATTTAAAATTCCATCGTAGATTGTAATTGTTTTTGTTTCATCATCTGATTCTGTTACTTGGTATGATTCATCATTTAACAAAGCATTCTTAATTATTTCGTATAGATTGCTATCTGGAAATGTTATTTGCACAGTTTCCCCTTTTTCTACTTCACTTAAATCCACTTTTGTACCAATTTCTATTCTTTCTTGTGCAATATCACCATCATATTCAGAATCATCTTCTGCTTCCATAGTACTCAATATAAAATTTTTTGCTTTAATAGAATTGTGATTATAAATTGCACTGTGGTCATAATGCATAAAAGTTACTACTGTTCCAAATCCCATTGTTGCAATTACTGATGCTGTCAAAATTCCAAATTTGAATTTTTTAGCTCGATTATCACCTTTCATCTTGCTATCTTCTCCTTTTTCAATTTTTACATTACTTTATGTGATTAATTGATATTTTACTGTATATAGTAATTTTTTTATTTTTTCAATATGCCTATTTTTATTTTACAGTTTCTTTTTCTATTTTGCTTTACGCTTCGTCTATTTTAAAGATTTAGTAGTATAAATATTAAATTTTGATTACATGTTTATTTCAAAGTTGATTTTTTTGCCCATTTATTATAGGGATTCAAGTATTCATCGTTTTTTTATTATTTTTCTTTGTTATCTAATTTCTAATAAAGTCCAAAATAAAAAAAGAACAAAAACTCTTAATAAATTTGTTCTCTTTATAAATTTATTTAATTATTTCAATTTTGGCGTAGGTGAGAGGGTTCGAACCTCCGCGCCGATTACTCGACCTAGCAGTTTAGCAAACTGCCCCCTTCACCA
>CANQZU010000046.1 GCA_947628415.1 uncultured Clostridia bacterium
TCTGAAAATACACATCCACAATATTTTTGTCTATATAATCCCAATTCCCTTGCCTTATTTTGTCCTTGTCTGAAACCAACTCTAAAATCTCTATATAAAAATTCTATTTCATATTTTTGAGCCATTTTTTGAGCTACTTCTACAAGTGCTTCATGCTTTTGATATGGGCTTATTAACAAAGTAGTAGAAAAAGTATCATATCCATTTTCTTTAGCATATTTAGCAGTTTGTTCTAATCGAACTGGGTAGCAATAATTTTGACATCTATTTTCTAAATCTCCTATTACATTTTGACAGAACTCTCTTAAGCCATAATTTTCTTCAAAAATGGCTTTCACTTTAATGCTTTGTGTATATTCTTTCAAGCAATCTCTTCTTGCCTTATATTCGCTATAAGGATGAATATTAGGATTAAACCAATATACCGTTGGTTCTATTTTTTCTTCTCTCAAAGAATCAATACAATAAATGCTACATGGCGCACAACAAGTATGTAATAATAATTTCATTTTTCCACTTCTTTCTTAAATATTTAAAGAGAAACTTGTCCAGAAAAGCCATTCTCTTCTGGTAATTGATATCCTAAATGTTTATAAGCTGGTGGTAATGCTTTTCTTCCTCTTAAAGTTCTTGCCATAAATCCAATTTGTATTAAGTATGGTTCATAAACATCTTCTATAGTATCAATTTCTTCTCCTACACTTACTGCTAATGCTTCAATTCCTACTGCTCTACCACCATATTGAACAATCATAGTTTCTAATAACTTTCTATCGATTTCATCTAATCCTAGCTCATCAATTTCTAATTGGTTTAAAGCATGTTTAGTTATTTTTAAAGTAATATTTCCATCTCCTAAAACAACTGCATAATCTCTAACTCTTTTTAATAGTCGATTAGCTATTCTTGGTGTTCCCCTTGATCTTCTTGCTATTTCTTGAGCAGCATCTTCTTCTATCTCTACTTTTAAAATTTTACTAGATCTCTTAACAATTGTTGTTAAATCTTCTACAGAATATAATTCTAATCTATGAATAATGCCAAAACGATCACGTAATGGTGTTGTTAAAGCTCCTGCCTTTGTAGTTGCACCAATTAACGTAAATTTTGGTAGGTCTAGTCTTATAGATCTAGCACTTGGTCCTTTTCCAATGATAATATCTAAAGTATAGTCTTCTAAAGCAGGATATAATATTTCTTCTACACTTTTACTTAATCTATGAATTTCATCAATAAATAAAACATCAAATTCAGAAAGATTTGTTAAAATAGAAGCTAAATCTCCTGGTTTTTCAATAGCTGGTCCTGATGTTATTTTTATATTAGAATGCATTTCGTTCGATATTATATTAGATAAAGTAGTTTTTCCAAGTCCTGGTGGTCCATATAATAAAACATGGTCTAATGGTTCTTTTCGTTTTTTTGCTGCTTCAATATAAATCTTCATATTGTCTTTAACTTTATTTTGTCCAATATATTCTTCTAATGTTCTAGGTCTTAAAGAATTTTCTAATCTTTCTTCTGATTCTCCTTCTAATTCTGGATTGATAATTCTTTCTTCTTCCATATTTCACCTCTTTTTTCTTTTTACGTCTGATCAATAAAATCTTCAATTAATTTCAACATTTTATGATTATTTTGTTGATATTCTTTTGGTTTAAAGTTTTGTATTTGATTAATTGCTTGTTCTAAATCTTCTACTTCTTGTACACCTATTATATATCCTTTTTGCTGAAAAAGTTCTACAATTTCTTTTTGATGATCATTTACATGTTCTTTATAAAAATGAACTCTTGGAACTGCTATTACTTTTTTGTGTTTTAGTATAGATTGTAAAATAGATCCTACTCCACCATGCGTAATAATAAAATCTGCTTGTTTCTCTAATTTTTCTAGTTCATTTTCTGATATAAAATCTAATATTTTCATATTTTCTGATTTATATTTGGTATAACCTGCTTGTACAATTACTTCTTGATTTATTACTTTTTTTTGAATTAATTCATCTATTTTTCTTAATAATCGTTCAAAAGAATTATTTTGTGTTCCTAATAATACTAAAATCATTAATAAATCGAACCTCCATATACTGCTTTTGGATAAATTTTAAGCATCTCTTCCCATTGTACAATAAATAAATCTGCAATAGGATAAATTAATCTTCCTGTTGCTGTTTTTTTATTGGTATTAGCAAATGTTTCTATATAAATAATTTTGCTTCCAAAAAGTTTGCCTAAATAACAAATTGGTCCTGCTGTATGTGTTCCTGTTGTTACAATTACTTTTGGATGTATTTTGAAATAATAATAAATTGTTTTTAAACAAAGATAGAAATATTTAAAAATATATGTGAATAATTTAGCTCTTGTACCATATGGCAAGAAGTATAATCGTTCCTGATAAGTTTGTTTTAAATTTTCACTTACTTTATCTTTTTCTGTTATAATATAATAATCATATTTTTCAAATAGAGGAGATAACTGCATAAGTTCATTTAAATGTCCTCCTGTACTTGAAATAAATAATACTTTTTTCTTCATTCTTTACACCTTTTTATAAATCTATTTTAACATGTTCATTATATCGTTTTTTGGGCTTAATGTCTAGTCAAAAAGCAAATTAAAAAGAGATTTCTTTATTACTTTTGTAATAATAAGAAATCTCATAATTTTATTTTTCATTTATGCCCTTGGATGAGCTTTTCTATAAACATTTTTAATTCCTTCATCTTGGAATTGCATATATATCTGAGTAGAAGAAATATCAGAATGTCCAAGCATCGTTTGAATAGCTTTTAAATCTGCACCATTTTGTAAAAGATGCGTAGCAAAAGAATGTCTTAAAACATGTGGTGTAATATCTTTCGTAATATGAGCTTGCTCTTTATAATATTTAATAATTTTCCAGAAACCTTGTCTTGTTAATCTACTACCATTGATATTAACAAATAATGCTTTTTCTCCCTCTGTTTTGATTAAAATATCTCTTGCTTCTTCTATGTATTCTTTCAATGCTTTTAAAGACATACTTCCTAATGGTATGTTACGTTGTTTATTAGCATTTTTACACATTACATATCCTTCCTCTAAATTAACATCTTCTAAATTTAGAGAAATAATTTCTGTTACTCTCATTCCTGTAGCATAAGCAAATTCAAGCATTGCTTTATCACGAATTCCTTTTAAATCAATATCTTTTGGTTGATTTAATAGCAATTCTACTTCTTTTGAAGTTAACACACTTGGAACTCTTTTTTCAATTTTTGGTGATTGAATCTTTTCTGTTGGATCTACTTTTACTTTCTTATTTTTTAATACAAACTGATAGAATGAACGAATAGAAGCAATACATCTAGAAATACTAGATGGTTTTTTTCCAGCTTCTTGTAATTCTCTAATATAATCTTTGATGTCTGCTTCCTTAACTCTATTATAACTTAATTCACAAGCTTCTAAATATCTCTTAAATTGTTTTAAATCCCTTTTATAAGATTGTAATGTGTTATCTGACAACTTTTTGTCATTTTCTAAAAAATCAAAAAAATACCTTAATTGTCTTTCCATTTATCTCCCCTACCCCTTGTTATAATTTAAAATAATCTATTTACATAAATTAAATATGTTATATCAAAGAATTTTAAAATTGTAAATAGATTTTTGAAATATTTTTAAAATATTTTTAAAAATATTGAATAATTCCTTTTAAAATATTCATAGAAATAAATACTTCAATCATAGAAGCTACTACTAAAGTTACTAACATAATAAAAGAAAAAATTGTATGCCTTAATACTTCTATTTTTACATTATCCTTGTTTCTATCCTTTATTATAGATTGATATAACTTAAATCCACTCACTCCTAATGCTAAAATAGCTGGTATTATTAATATATTTTGTAGTAGTAATAAAGTTAATGCAAATACTATTCCTTGTGGTAATCCCATAACTGTAATACATACAGCAATAGTATATCCTAAACAAAATCCTCGGTATAATACAATTCCAAAAACAATTGGTAATCCAATTACCGTCGTTCCAAAAAACCATATCACAATCGCTAACAAAAGATTTTGTCCCATACTGTTTTTTAATAACTCCATATGATTTAGGTTTTCCATGTTTTTTATTTTATCTACAAAATTAGTTATATAAGTTGTGATTTCTTCTTTTTGTGCTTCTTGTATATGATTAATAAAAAAAACTCCTAAAAAAATTCCTATCACAAATAAAAGAGTAACTATTAAATATTCTTTTTTATTATGCATAATATGCTCTTTAACAATTTCTACTATTTTAATTCCTTTGTTTCTTTTCATAAAATTTCTCCTTATCTTTATACATAATGTGTATTCGATAAGGAGTTTTTTAGAACTATTTTGTTTTTACTTTTCCGTAATTACCTCCACCACCAGAATGAATTTGCATATTACCTTCTCTGGCATTTACAATGTAATTAGCTACTTTTTTTCCAACTACTGCTTCTATGTCATCTTGAGATAATTTATGAAGAATATTCATTTCCGTTTCAAATGTATTTAATAATTTTTCTATTGTTTTTCCTCCTACTCCTGGAATAAATCCAAGTGGTACTTGATAAATATATGGTGGTCTATTTTTAGGACTTTTTGTTTGATCTTTATCTTTGATTAATTCAATTCGATCAAAAACGCCAAACGTTATATTTTTACCTCCACATTTTGGGCAAATTTCTACAGGTTCTTTAGTTTCAATAGATTCTTCACAATCATCACAGTAGGTTCTATGGTATTTCCCAAGTTTAGGATCTAATCCATAATTAGCTAATACTTTTCTTCCATTTTGATTTTTTAATGCCATTACAATCTCTTTAAAAGATATATCTTCAACTTTAATTTTATTATATTCTCTTGCTATTTTAGGTAAAGAATGAGCATCTGAATTCGTTACAAAAGTTTTATTTTCTAACTCTGATATCATGTCAGCTAAATAAGTATCTGAACTTAATCCTAATTCAATAGCAAATATCTTATCAAATTTTTCCTTAAATATATTTTCTAATCTATCTGTACAGTTTCCATAGTAGCTCTTATAAGGAGTAAAAACATGTGCAGGTATTAAAATTCCATTATACTTCTCGACTATATCAATTAAATCATATCCAGATAAATCGGATCTTTGTGTACTTAATGTAATATTTTTAATATGATGACTCATTTCTTTTGAAAATTCTTTTATGTCTTTCAAATGTGGAAAAAAGCATACATTATGTGCGCTTCCACATTTTCCATTTCTTCCCTTTTCAGAAGTTTCTACTTCACTCCCCAGTAAAATACAGACTTTATCTTGATAAATAATTCCTCCATCTTGTAATTCATAAGCATCTCCTGTTTGTAAAAATTTTTCTATATCTTCTATAACATAAGGTGATGCACAGTCTATAATACCAACTACTTGAATTCCCTTTCTTTCTACACATTCTTTAGCAATATTAGCAAAATTTAAAGATTTCGCTGCCGTTATTTTTATTGGTTTTCCTGTTTCACTTCTTCCTATATGAACATGTAAATCAGCAAATACTTCATACATTTTTATTTCCTTCTTTTTTCTTGATTTTTTATAAAATATATTGCCAAAAAGGTAAATCCAATTTGGCAATCTTTAGTATTTTTATTCTATATTAGCTCCTATCTTAGGGTCATCGTGTATATGTGACATTATTTTTTGGGTTGTTTTTTCACTAAATAATGGTCGATTAGCTCCTTCCAATTCATGGAACATTTCTTCTGATATTTCTGCATTTTGTTCTGCAATTAATTTATCAATTGTAGGTTCATATTCATATATAACTTTCTGAATAAATTTTGTTAATTCTTCTGTTTCATTATACATCTTTACTAAACGTCTTAAAGCTGTCATATTTACTGTTTCATTTATTTGTATTTTCTCTATAAAATTAACAAACTGAAGAAATGTATTTAAATATCTATTATATTGATCTTTTAAATTTCTATGTTCTAATAACACTAAAGCTTCGTCTGGTTTAAATCCAATTCTTTCTGGTCTGTCTAACAACATTCCTCCAAATTGATCTACTAACTCTAAAATATCACTTTCTCTTTCTCTTGGATTACTGTTGCTATATCGATTGACCTCTTCACATACTTTACAAAATCTTTTGTCAAATCCTATTTCTTTTAAATATTGTGCTCCTTCTTTTGCATAAGAATGAATTTTATCTATATCTTGTGCATTATCTACTTTTTTACAATTACATAATAAACATGCTGTTAAAACAAAATTTTTATCTACTTGTATTCGAGAATAATCTAAGAATAGTCTTGCTAATTCTGTTTTGAATATAACGGATTTATCAAAAAATATTCTTGTTTTTTTCGACAAATAATAAGTTATTTCCATTTTGGCACTTAATTCTTTTTCTTCCAAAATATAGTCCGAAAAGCTATCCATTTTTATCCTCCTTATATATTCTCATACATTTTTATTATAATCAATCTAGAAAAATATTTCAATATTTTATTTCGATGTAATATAAATGTAATATTATTTCCTATATTTTTTCAATAGCATTTCTTGCTAATTCATCACAACGATTATTAAATTCATTATCACTATGTCCTTTTACTTTATGAAATTTAACTTGATGTTTTTTAGTTAATTGATATAATTCTTTCCATAAATCTTGATTTTTAACAGGATCTTTTCCCGATGTTTTCCAATTATTCTTTACCCAATTTTCCATCCAACCTTGTTCAAAAGCATTAACTACATAAGCACTATCACTATATAATTCTACTTGGCATGGATATTTTAAAAGTTTTAATCCTTCTATCACAGCTGTCAATTCCATCACATTATTGGTAGTATCTTTTTTCCCTCCTGATATCTCTTTTTGATTTTCTTTATACATTAAAATTGCTCCCCAACCACCTGGTCCAGGATTTCCTGAACAAGCACCATCGGTATAAATTATAACTTTTTCCATAAATATTTCCTTTCTATTTGTTTTTTTCTCTTTTTTATGATACTATTATAGCATAAATAAAAAAAGTTACAAGAAGGGATTTCTATGGGTAAGGTTTTAGGAATTGTTGCTGAATATAATCCTTTTCATAATGGTCATTTGTACCATTTAGAAAAGTCAAAAGAATTAACTGGTTCAAATTATACAGTTGCCATTATGAGTGGGAACTTTACACAGCGTGGAAGTACTTCTTTGATAGATAAATGGTCTAAGGCAGAAGTTGCTCTTAATTGTGGAGCTGATTTAGTAATTGAACTTCCTGTTTTATATGCTACATCTAGTGCTGAAAATTTTGCAGAAGGTGCTATCAAAATTTTAGATTCTTTAAAGATAGTTGACTATATTTCTTTTGGTGCAGAAACAAAACAAATTGAAATTTTAGATCAGTTTGCCGATGTTTTATATTATGAACCAAAAGAATATAAAACTTTACTGTCTCATGAGTTAAAAAAAGGATTATCTTATCCTAAAGCTAGAGAAAGTGCCTTAATGATGTATTTAAATAATATTCGAAAATATGCTAATGTTCTTTCTTCCCCTAATAACATTTTGGGAATTGAATATTTAAAAGCTTTGAAAAAATTAAAAAGCAATATCGAACCTATAAGTGTTCCAAGATATGAAACAGGTTACAATGATTTAGGTTATACTCAAAACTTTGCTAGTAGCACAGCAATTCGAAATATGATTAAAAATAATGGTTTCCATGCTTTAAGAAATCTTATGCCTTCTGCTAGTTATTCTATTCTTGTTCAAAATATGAATTCAGGTCATATTGTACCTGATATTTCTGTTTTTGAAAAACAAATTATATATGTTTTACGAAAGATGCGTCTTTCTGAAATTGCAGATTTACCAGATGTATCAGAAGGTTTAGAATTTGCAATTAAAAATGCCGTAAATTCTTGTAATACTATTACAGAATTTCTTAATATTATAAAATCTAAAAGATATACTTCTACTCGTTTTCAAAGAATTCTTTTATATGCTTTACTTGGTATTACCAAAAAAGATATTGCTATATCTAAAAAAACTCAACCTTATATTCGAGTTTTAGGATTAAATACTAGAGGTAAATTTTTAATTTCTGAAATTGCAAAAGCAAATCCTAAACTTGAAATTATTACTTCTGTAAAACGTTTCACAAAAGAAAACTCGAATAAAAATCTAATTACAATGTTGGAAAAAGATATTTGGGCTACTGATGTTTATACAATTGGATATGAAGATGATTCTTGGAATAATTTAGATTTTACAAAAAAAATTGTAACTTTATAAATTAAAGTTACAATTTTTTAATTTTAGAATAGTCATTACATTGAAACGTTTTCTTGTTTCTCCATTTGTAATTTATATTCTATATATAGTTCATCTATAAAAATGGCTAAACTATTAGATTCATTCCAAATTTTTCTTTCATTTTCACCAATAAAAGTTCTTTTATCAAATATTTCTTTATTTGATACTATTTTTAGTAAGTATTTAGAAGTAAAAAACATTAGATCAGTTAATTGTTCTAAAGTTTGATTTATCATATCATTGTATCTTCCCCATAAATTAAACTTCAAATTTTCTTTATTTTCTTGGTCTACTACATATGATTTAAAACGACATTTAAAAAAATCATTATGCATATATCCAGAATAATAAGAATATTGCTTTTTTCTCCAGTCACTTAAAAAACTGATTTCCTTTTTTCCTAAAGTTTTTTCATATTCTTCTAATCGTTCATTTAACTTTTTAAATCTAAAATTTTTAGACCATATTTCATATTCGTTTCCTTTTCTAGCTGTATCAAAATATTCCATACATTTTTCTTTATCTATTAATACCACTAACAATAAAAAACATAATTCATATGTGTTTCTAGTCAGTACATTACACTGAAAATCTAATCCTAATTTAGCTAATTCTAAAATTGCTAGACAGTTATTAGCTAATGTACTAGTAATTGACTCATATACTACTTTATAATGCTGTATCTCTTCTGTTATACCTTCTTCATTAAAAAATGACATAGCTAATAATCCCCATCGAACAGAATATAATTTGCTTATCTCTTCTAAATCTTCATATTCTTTTTTATTTATATGATAATTTTCTTTTAAAAAAGAAATATATTCTTTTAAGTTTTTATATTTTATAATAAATTCTTTATTCATTTTTTGGGATAAATCTTTATAAATTTTATGATACATTTTCTTTCTCATTTTTTAATCCTCTTTTTTGTATTTTATTTTACATAACAATTATTCATTATATTTCTCCTAACTTGTTAAATAAATCATTATATACCTTATCTACATCTATATAGTTTACCATTGTAATTTTGTAATTATTATTAGTAAATTCATAAGATGTATCATCATTAATATTAGGTAAGCTTATTTCTTTGCTCGTAAACCAATTTTTATTTATCATATATGCAACTACAGATATATCCCAAATCACTCCTCTTTCTCGAATTCCGTGATATCCATCATTATAGAATCTATCAATTAAATAATTGCATAATTCACTTTTATCTTTTAAATAATGTTTTAACTCATAAATAGATGTTCTTAAATTCGATGCAACATTTTTACATGGAATTATTGTTAATTTTACTTTTGATTCAAATACAATTCTTACTGCTGATATGTCTTGCTTAAAATTAAACTCCAAATTATTATTTTGTAATAAGCTATGTCCTCCAAGCCATATTACTTCAATTTTTTCTAATATTTTAGGCTCTTTCTTTATTGCTAAAGCAACATTTGTAATAGCTCCTATAGCCATAATGTATGTTTTATCATTTTTTAGACCAACTTCAATTATTTTATTTACTGCATCATTTTCTTCATTATAGCCATTTACAATATAATCCTTCGATCCTTTAAATACTCTATCTTTAGTATTAAAATTTAGCCATTTGCATATTTTCAATATTTCATTATAACTTTTCTCTTGTCCTTCTATTACAGATTCATTATAGTCTTTATGGGAATATGGTGCTACAGTTATTGCCTCAATGTTAAATATATCTTGATTTTTAAGCAAATAGCTAAGAGCAAATTGATCATCACATTCATTATATGTATCTGTATCTAAAATTACATTTATTTTTTTCTTTCTTAAAGAAGTAATAAATTCGTATATTTCTTTCCAATTATATACTCTTTTTAAATAATTTTCTTTTCTATTATAAGGTGTATCCATAAGTAATGATGTAATTCCACTATTATTAACTTCTAGTAAAATTCTAGTAGAATCATCTATCATAATGTCAATTTTATTTTCTAAGCATATTTTCGCTTTTTCTAAAGAATCATAGGCATTTGTAAGTATAAGCTTATCATATATTATGTTATATTTATTTAACCAATCAAAAGTCATTTTATAAGGATTAGGATATTCTCCATTATCTCTACCACTTATAATATATATTTCATTTCCTTCTTCTTTTAATTTTTTTATGTATTCTGGTGCATTTTCTAAAACATTAAGGCTTTTAGCAATTCTTTCAATATTATTACAATAAAATTCTTCTAATTCTTCTTTACTCCAATCGAACATTCCTCTTGTTATATACACATCATTATTTATAATTCCATTATTTCTTAATTCTTTATCGTGATTTAAAAATTCCTCTAATAATACTTCATTAAAATTGGAAATTACATTATCTATATCTACTCCTATTTTCATATGATTTCTCACTTTCAATTATTTTTGTTGATATATTATCATAAAATATAATAATTATCAAACAAATTTTTCCATATCAATACCACTCCAATACTTCACTTAAATTCTTTCTAGGCCTTTGTTTTGGGCATTCATTGGGATAACCTATAGAAATTGCAGAAATCAATTCCAAATCTTCATGTCCTACTAATTCTGCTATTTCTTTTTGAGTATAAACAATATCTCTTATCCAAAGAGAACCTAATCCTAAATCTGTTGCTCTTAAACAAATATGTTCTATAGCTCCACCGATTGAAAGTGAATCACCAATA